>NZ_DASQNA010000020.1 GCF_035645195.1 Paenibacillus sp.
CCGTGCCTTAGGTGTGCCTGAATGGGCGGCAAGAGTGATGGCTAACTCCAGACGAGGATACTGGGAGATGTCCCGAAACACAAACAACGCCCTCAATCGCTCCTTCTGGAACGACCAAGGGCTATTGAGTCTGACTTTTCGTTATCTTGAGATTCGTTAACCTTTAGGAACCGCCGTATGCGGACCCGCATGTACGGTGGTGTGAGAGGTCGAGGGCTTGCCGCCCTCTCCTACTCGATTCAATCGCGATTTTTCCCTTGACGGATCGGGTTTCTGATAATATATAATATAAAACGATAATAAAAAACATCATATTTCGATCGCAAAGGAAAAAATAAATCCCGAATTTTGGAGGGCTGACCGGTGTCCACGACGAAACCTATCCTGCAACCGAAAGGGCTTGCGAACCTGGAACGGTTCGATTTGCTGCCGCTGCTGCGCGACGGCGTGCAAGTCCGCTACGAAGGCAGCATCGATAAACAAGGCTTTAACGCGGATTGGGATTGGTGGCTGTACCGCGACCGCGACGAATGGGTCATTTTCGACGTCGACGGCCCCGGCTGCATCTACAATTTCGTCCAGCATCGGTATCCGGAAAGCAAGGAGCCGACGTTCCGATTTTATTTCGACGGCGAGGAGCGGCCGCGCTTCGAAATCAAGCCGTCGGAATTCGGCAGCAAGGCGCCGTTCGTCTCGCCCCTGGCGGACGCGTACCTCGGTCCCGACGACAACGGCCGCGGCCCGATCCGGGTCGTGCGGAGCTTCGTGCCGATGCCGTTCCGCACGTCCTGTAAAATTACGACCGATCTGCAGTTGAAGGGACCGAACAAAGGCGACGGCGGCTGGGGGCACGTCGTGTACCACGCGTATGATGCCGCCGACGGCGTCGACACGTTCACCGGCGGCGAATCGTACGATCGCGTGCTCGACATGTGGCGGAACGTCGGGGAAGACCCGAAGCCGGAAACTTCGTCGAAGGCCGCCGCGCATGAGCGGCTTATGATCGGTCCGGGCGAAACGGCGACGGTGCTGGACGAACGCGGGCAAGGCAGCGTCGTCTCCATCTTGGCGGAGTCCGCAGCGCTGAAGCCTGCCGATCTGCTGAACGTGTGGATTCGCGCGACGTGGGACGACCATGCGCAGCCGGACGTCGACTGCCCGATCGGCGTGTTCTTCGCGAACGAGCTCGGGTACAACCACGTCGGCGTGCTGTCGCACGGCATTCGTCCGGACGGCCGGATGTACAATTATTTCTCGATGCCGTATTGGAAGAGCGCCCGCATCGAGCTGATCAACAAAGGCGAAACCGAGGTCGTGTTCGCCTCGTGGGAGACGCGCGTCACTGGGGACTACAACGATACGTACGCCGAAGGGAGCGCCGGCTATTTCCGCTCGACGCCGTATTACGAGTCGAAGGCGACGCAGGGCGCCGACAGCATCATCGGCACGATCCGGGGCCGCGGCCATCTCGTGGCGGGCCATGTGACCGGCTTTACGCGCAAGAGCGGCATGATCAGCTGCGAGGGCGATGTCCGCGTCCATATCGACGGCATCGCGACGCCGCAGGTCGAAAGCGACGGCTCCGAGAGCTGGGTGTGCTACGGCTGGGGCTTCCCGACGCCGCCCGAGACGAATCCGTCGAGCGCCTACGACGGGCTGCCCGACAACCCGTGGTCGATGGTGCGGCTGTGCGGCGGCGATTGGTACCCGTTCCGGTCGGAGCTCGTCTTCGGCATCGAAGCGGGCGAGTACAACAACCAGTACATCCGGCACTCCGGCGCGTTGTTCTATTATGGCGTCGATGAAGCGGGCCTCGTGCTGACGGACGAACTCGACGTCGGCAACAAAGCGTCCGAAGGCATCCACAGCTATCGCGCCACCGGCAGCCGCGGGTATTACACGCTGGAGTCGTATTACGAAGGCGACGAGGATCACAAGCTCATCCGCGACACGGGGCACGAAATCGAAGGAGCGAGCGAGTTTATCGTCACGATTGCGCCGAACAACAAAGGCGTGCGCCTGCGGAGACGGTCGGACCAGATGACCGGCCGGCAAAAGGCGAACGTGTACGTGGACGGCGTTCTCGTGAAAGAGCGCAGCTGGTATTACGCGGACCGGAATCCGTACAAGCGGTGGCTCGAGGACGAATTCGACATTCCGGCGGCGTATACGGCGGGTAAGCACGAACTTACGATCAAGCTGGAATACGTTCAAGCGGGCGAGACCCGCGTTTGGAACGAGTTTTATTACTGGATTTATAGTTTGGTTTAACCAAAGAGAAGGGTACCCGCCGCCGGCGAGTACCCTTCTTTTTTACCGATTGACTTCTTCCAAAAACGCGTTGAGCTGCTCTTCGCTCACTTTGCCGGAGCTGAACGCGACGACGCCGCGGAGCGGCATATACCGCATCATCGCTTCCATCATGGCCGCGTGGTCTTCGCCTGCGGCTTCCGCCGAAAATCCGCTCGCTTCGAGGTACGACTTCATGAACGCCTGCGCCATCGCAGCCGTGCGCGGGTCGGAGAGCACATCGCCGAGCGTCGAGTTGCGGTCGTACGCGCGCTTGATGTCGACCGTCGATTCGACGTAGACCGTCTCCTGCAGGCGAATGTCGCGGGACGACGCGCCGGCCAGCAGGACGAACTCGCCGCTCTCCACATGCCAATCCTTCAGCTGAACATTATAGTACGCGAACGCGCGCTTATCGAGTACGATTTCGACCGTCTTCTCTTCGCCCGGCTGCAGCTCGACCTTCGCGAAGCCTTTCAGCTCCTTCTCCGGGCGATGAACGCTGCTGACCGCGTCTTTCACGTACAGCTGCACAACTTCTTTGCCCGCGCGGTCGCCCGCGTTTTTCACTGTCACCTGCACGCGGACCGTCTCTGTATCCTTAATGCGGCTCCGATCGACCGCGATGCCCGTGTATTCGAACGCCGTGTAGCTGAGGCCGTGGCCGAACGGGAACAGCGGCTCGACCTGCTTCGCGTCGTAGTAACGGTAGCCGACGTAAATGCCCTCGCGGTACTCGACACGGTCGCCTTCGCCCGGGAAGAACAGGTACGACGGGTTGTCGCTGAGCTTCGCCGGGAACGTCTCCGCCAGCTTGCCGCTCGGGTTGACTTCGCCGTACAAGAGGTCCGCGATGGCGCCGCCGACCGCTTGTCCGCCGAGGTACGCTTCGAGGATGCCCTTCGCGCGGCTCGCCCACGGCATTTCGACCGGCGCGCCGTTCAGGAGTACGACGACGAGGTTCGGCTGCACTTCGGCCAGCGCGGCGATCAGCGCGTTCTGGTTGGCCGGCAGGTTCAGATGCGTGCGGTCGTAGCCTTCGGATTCATAACGGTCCGGCAAGCCGGCGATGACGACGACGGCGTCCGCCGCGGCCGCGGCCTGCTTCGCTTCCGCAAGGAGCGCTTCGTCGGTTTCGTCGGATTCGACCCGATACCCCTGCGCGTACGCGACTTCGCCGGAAGCCAGCTTCTTGATTTCCTCGATCGGAGAATCGAGCTTCGTCGGGTTGATGTGGGAGCTGCCGCCGCCTTGGTAGCGAGGCTTCTCCGCGAAGGCGCCGACGACCGCCAATTTCGCATTTCTTTTCAGCGGCAGTACGCCGCCTTCGTTTTTCAGCAGCACCATGCTTTCCGCCGCGACCTTCCGCGCCAGCGCGTGATGCGCGTCTTTGTCGTACGCCGCGTTCGGCTTCTTGTTGTCGACCGCCATGAAAATGATCCGGAGCAGCCGCTCTACGGCGCGATCGAGCGCTTCTTCGGACAGCTTGCCGCTGTTCACCGCGTCGATCACCTTCCGCTCGCCGACGCCGCTGCTCGCCGGCATCTCGAGCTCGAGGCCCGCCGCCAGCGCGTCGTCCCGCTCGTTGACCGCGCCCCAGTCGGAGACGACGAAGCCTTCATGGCCCCATTCTTCCTTCAAAATGTCGGTCAGCAAATACGGGTGCTCGGACGCGTACGTGCCGTTGACGCGGTTGTACGAGCACATGACCGTCCACGGCTGCGATTGACGGACGGCGCCCTCGAAGCTGGCGAGATAAATTTCGCGCAGCGTCCGCTCGTCGATGACGGCGTCGACCGACATGCGGCGATGCTCTTGGTTGTTCGCCGCGAAATGCTTCAGCGACGTGCCGACGCCTTGGCTCTGCACGCCCGCGATATGGTTCGCGGCCATTTCGGAGGAGAGGTACGGATCTTCCGAGAAATATTCGAAGTTGCGGCCGCACAGCGGCGAACGCTTAATGTTGGCGCCCGGTCCGAGCAGCACGGCGACGTTCTCCGCTTGGCATTCTTCGCCCAGCGCGACGCCGACGCTTCGGATCAAATCGCGGTCCCACGAACCGGCAAGGCCCGCGGCCGAAGGGAAACACGTCGCCGGCACGCTGTCGAACAATCCGAGGTGGTCGGCGTCCGCGCGCTGCTTGCGCAAGCCGTGCGGTCCGTCCGTCACCATGATCGACGGGATGCCGAGGCGCTCGACGCCTTTCAGGTGCCAGAAATCGAGGCCGGAACATAGACCGGCTTTCTCCTCCAGCGTCATTTGAGCGATCAATGCTTTCAGGTCTCTGCTCATATGGAACCTCCTAAGGGATAATGGATGTGGAAGCGTTTTATTCCAATGCATATCACTCATCATACGGCAGCGCTCGGGTTGGTTATGGTATTATGTTAAGAAATATTGAAATAAATGAAGGTGAATGGTATGGAGGCGCGGGAGAGCATGTTTGAGGACGAACATTTCCAATATATTTGCAAACTGCTGCACGAGTCGTTCGACCTTCCGGTCATGTACGCGGACGCGGCGGGGGAGACGACGGCGCAAGCCGCGGGGGCCGTGCCCGTCGGGCCGCTGTTTTCCGATCCGCAGGATTTGATGCGTGCGCTCGTCGCGAACCGCCGGGACGTGCCCGTACCGGTCATCCATACGACGAACTTCCTCGAAAATTTCGTCCTCGTTCCGGTGCGCCGAGACGGGCGGGACGCGGGGACGCTCGCGATCGGGCCGTCCGCGTACGCGCATTGGACGGAGGACACCGTCGCGGGAGTGCTGTACGACAACAACGTGCCGAGCAAGCATCAGGACGGATGGCGGTCGTACCTCACGCAGCTGCCGGTCGTGCCGAAGCTTCGGCTGCTGCGCTTGGGGCTGCTCGCGCACTATTTGCTGCATCGGGCAACGCTCGATTTCACCGACGTGCTCGAATACAACCACACGTACGAGCCGAGGCTTCTCATGACGGAGAGCGTCGAGTTGGATGTAGCGAGCCGCAGGGAAGAGGGGCGCTTCCATATGGACCCTGCGAAGGAGCGCATCATGATCGGCCACATCCGGAACGGAAACAAAACGGCGCTCCTAGAGATGTTGAATTCGTTCAGCGAAGAGGAGGCGGGCGTGCTCTCGAAGCGGAGCCGGCTGCGAAGCCAAAAAAATTTATCGTACTGCGCCATTACGTTGGCTACGCGGGCGGCGATGGAGGGCGGATTGGACGCGGAAACGGCGTACTCGCTCAGCGATTTGTACATTCAGCATATCGAAGAGCTTCGGGAGAGCAAGCATGTCGAACTGGCGCTGCACGACGCGATGCTCGAATTCGCGGAGCGGGTCGCGGCGAGCAGGCGGCGCAACGTCTCGAGGGCGGTGGCGGCGTGCCTGAATTATATCTCGAATCATTTGTACGAGCCGCTGACGCTCGAGAAGCTGGCGGCGGCCGCGGGGCTGCATGCCAATTACTTATCGCAATTGTTCAAGATGGAGACGGGGATGCCGATCAGCTTGTATATCCAAAAGGAACGAGTGGAGGAAGCGAAGAAGCTGCTCGCGCTGACCGACGAGCCGATCTCGCGCATTTGCGCGCGCCTCGGCTTCGCCGACCAAACCTATTTCACCAAAGTGTTCAAGCGGCACGCCGGCGCCACCCCGAAGCAGTACCGCGACGGGCACGGCGTCGCGCCGGCGGGTGACGCTTCATTCCGCCAACCTGAGCTCTAAGAGCCCAGACAAGTCGCTTGGTTATCGGTCGAACAGCGAGAGCAGCTCGCCGTAGCCTTCTTCCGCCATTTTGTGTTTCGGGATGAACCGCAGCGCCGCGGAGTTGATGCAGTACCGCATGCCGGTCGGCTTCGGGCCGTCGTCGAACAGATGGCCGAGATGCGAGCTGCCGTCTTTGTTCCGAATTTCCATTCGGATCATGTTGTGGCTGAGGTCGATATGCTCGCTGACGACGGTCGGCTCGATCGGTTTCGTGAACGACGGCCAGCCGCAGTGCGAGTCGAATTTGTCGAGCGAGCTGAACAGCGGTTCGCCCGTGACGATGTCGACGTAGATGCCTTCTTCTTTATGGTCCCAGTATTCGTTACGGAACGGCGGCTCGGTGGCGTTGTTTTGCGTCACCTCGTACTGCAGCGGCGTGAGGCGGCGCCGCAGCTCCGCGTCCTTCTCGCGATCCTTCCACGTCTCGCGGAGAAACTTCTCGCGCCCCGAGCCGGCGAAGTATGCTTTGTACCGAACCGGGTTCGTTTTGTAGTACCCCTGATGATAATCTTCCGCCGGGTAGAACGGCGCCGCCGGCAAAATCGGCGTCACGATCGGCTTCGCGAAGCGGCCGCTCGCGGCGAGCTCTTCTTTCGAGCGCTCCGCCAGCACCCGTTGTTCCTCGGAATGCACGAAAATCGCCGTCCGGTACGAGGAGCCGCGGTCGGCGAACTGCCCGCCGGGGTCGGTCGGATCGATTTGCTGCCAGAACAATTCTAACAGCTTCTCGTACGGGAACACCTCGGGATCGTACGTAATTTGCACCGCCTCGTAATGACCCGTCGTATCGCTGCACACCTCTTCGTACGTCGGGTTTTCCACATGGCCGCCTGTGTAGCCGGACACGACGGAGACGATGCCCGGCTGCTCGTCGAACGGCTTCACCATGCACCAAAAGCAGCCGCCCGCGAACGTCGCCTTTTCATATAAAACTGTCATTATTTGACACCTCGAATCGAATTCATCTAAACTGTTATAGGAATTATATCAGATGAATGCCGCCACGTCACGAAACGCGCGCCGCACGCCGAACATCATGCGCGTCCCGTGTTATTTTGCGGCCGATGGGCAAACACTAGCGATGGCAGCAATCGCCATTTGATGGGGAAGGATCGGTGCGCCGATGGAGATCGAGCTTTTCACGGATTTGATCAAAGACGAACGAGGCAATTATTATACGCCGGTACGCAAGGAAGCGGACGAGGTGACGCTCGTCAACGCGCTGGTCGAGCGCTCGTACCGCAGGATGCTACGGATGACGGACGCGTTCCAGGAAGAATACGCGGCGTACGACGGGCAGTGGATCGGCAAAATCGCCGCGGACGACCTGCGCCACGATATCGTCTTCGCGATGAAAGAAGGCGGGGCGGGGCGTCTTTATTCGTTGGAAGACGTCATGGAGCGGTACCGCGTCAACTTCATCGATACGATCGAGTTTTACCGGTCCCCGGCGCGGGGGTAAGCTCGATCATTGCGGACCGCGCTTGACCGAGGCAAAGGGGGACTCGATTTGGAACACGCAGCTCCGCTGACGCTCGGCGTGCTGGACCTCGTCCCCGCGTTCGACGGGACGGACGACGCCGGGGCGCTCGCGCAGGCGGTCCGGCTCGCCCGCGCGGCCGAGGCGTCCGGCTACCGCCGCTATTGGGCGGCCGAGCATCACGATATGCCGGGGCTCGCTTGTCCGGCGCCGGAAATTTTGCTCGCCCATATCGGGGCGCGCACGAATGCGATCCGCCTCGGGACCGGGGCGCTGCTGCTGCCGCATTACAAGCCGCTGAAGGTGGCGGAGACGTTCCACATGCTCGCGGTGCTGTACCCAAACCGCATCGACCTTGGACTCGGCCGGGCGCCGGGCGGGAACGCGCACGTCAGCATGGCGCTCAGCGGCAACTTCCTCGAGCGGGTGAGGCAGCTGCCGGATACGCTGCGGGAGCTGACCGAGCTGTTCGCGGGCACGTACGCGTACGAGGGACAGCCGGTGCGCGCCCGCCCGACGCCGCCGGCGCCGCCCGAGCTGTGGATGCTCGGCACGAACGCGAAAAGCGCGGCGTACGCCGCCGAGCTCGGCCTCGGGTACGCGTTCGGGCAGTTTATGAGCGATACGCCGGGGGATGAGGCGATTCGCGCCTACCGCGAAGCGTTCAAACCTTCGCCGTTCTTGCGGGAACCGAAGGCGATCGCGGCCGTCGGCGTCGTCTGCGCGCCGACGGACGAGGAGGCGCGCGAGCTGGCGTCGCGCACGCCGGGATTTATGAACGAAGGCGCGGAGGGACGCGAAGCGGACGAACGAAAGCGGATCGTCGGCTCGCCGAAGACGGTCCGCAGTCGGCTTGCGGAGCTGCAGTCGCTGTACGGCGCGGACGAATGGCTGATCGTGACGATGATTCCGGATTACGAGCTGCGCATTCGCTCTTACGAATTGTTGGCCGGGGCGGCGCCGTGACGCGCCGCTTCCGCATCGAGAAGAAACGAGGGGTCCGAATGAAATTGGAAATTACCGAGCAAGCGGCGGCTTGCCTGAAGGACGAATGGGGCTTCGACGAAGGGGAGCTCGTCCGCGTATACGTCCGCTATGCGGGCGGCGGCGGGGAGCCGTACGCCGTCGGCATTTTGAAGGAGCGCCCGAGCGCCGAAGGGATGGCGATGCAGGCGGAAGCGGACGGCATGCTCTTTTTCATCGACGAGAAGGATGCGTGGTATTTCCGCGACAAGCACGTGACGATCGACGCGAGCGGGATGGACGTTCGTTTCGTCGTTAAAGAAGGGTAGCGTATACAAGTTTACAGCGTCTCGGGTGAGGAGAAACGAAAACCGATGAATGCAGTGCAGCGAAAAATTACGGCAGCGTTGTTGATCTCGACGTTCCTCGCCGCCATCGAAGTAACGATCATCAGCACGGCGATGCCGCAAATCGCGGAGCATCTGGGCGGCTTCGAGCAGATGAGCTGGGTGTTCGCGGCGTATTTGCTGACGACGGCGGTGTCGACGCCGATTTGGGGAAAGTTGTCCGACCTCGTCGGGCGCAAAACGATTTACATCATCGGCGTGATCGTGTTTTTGGCCGGTTCGCTGCTGTGCGGCGCCGCGCCGACGATGGAGCTGCTCATCGCGTTCCGCGCCGTCCAAGGCATCGGAGCGGGGGCGGTCAACCCGGTGACGTTCACGATCATCGCCGACGCCTTCACCTTCGAGCAGCGCGCCAAAGTGCAAGGACTCGTCAGCTCGATGTGGGGCATCGCGGGCATTTTCGGTCCGCTGCTCGGCGGCTTTTTGGTCGATTTCGTCTCCTGGCGATGGGTGTTTTATATGAATCTCCCGTTCGGTCTCGTGTCGATGTGGATGATCGGCAAGTACTTTAAGGAGACGATCGAGAAACGAAAGCGGAAGATCGATTACGGGGGCGCGCTGACGTTCACGATCGGGATGACGGCGCTGCTATACGCGCTGCTCTCCGTCGGCGGCGAAACGGGCGAAGGGCACGAGTTGACCGCAGGCTGGCTGTACGGACTGTATGCGACCGCGGCGGTGTTCCTCGGCGCGTTCTTCTTCATTCAAGCCCGGCACGAAGAGCCGATGATGCCGCTTAAGCTGTTCCGCTTCAAGGACGTCGCCGTCTCGAACGCGGCGAGCTTCCTGACGAGCGCCATTCTGATCGGCCTCACCGCGTATTTGCCGCTGTGGACGCAGAATGTGCTCCATATGGGGGCGACGGCGTCCGGCATTACGCTCATCCCGCTGTGCGTCGGCTGGCCGCTGGGCGCGATGGGCTGCGCGGCGGTGCTGAAGCGCATGGGCACGAGAGGCGCCGCGCTGCTCGGCGGTGGGCTGATCGTCGCCGGCTCGGCGGCGCTCGCGGCGATTTCGACGGCGACGCCGCTGTGGCTGATCGTCGCGTTCATCTTCGTCAGCGGCCTCGGCTTCGGCATCGCGTTCACCGTGTTCACGCTCGTCATCCAGTCGTCCGTCGGCATTGAGATGCGCGGCGCCGCCGGCGCCTCGAACATGCTGCTGCGGACGCTCGGCCAGACGATCGGCGTGGCGGTGCTCGGCTCCGCGCTGAACGCGTACCTCGCGACGAGCCTCGCGGAAGGGCTTCACGCCGTCTTCCTCATCTCGGCGGCGATCAGCGTGCTCAGCCTCGCGATCACGCTGTGGATCCCGAAGCGGCCTCAGGAGCGGCAAGCTTCCGCGGCATAATATCCCGTTACAGAAAGCCGGTCGGCGGCAGAGCCGATCGGCTTTTTTTGGCGGCGAAAGAGGGAGGTTTGTCAAAAGCGATAATAAACGTTACCAAACGATGAAAAACGATTGACTTCGAACGCGGCAGACCCGATAATATACGAAGAAGTCTTAAATCCGATCATAGAAGAGAGGTTTATATATGGGAGACGACATTCGTTATTACGGCCCTGCCGCGGATGGGAAGCGCTATCTTGACGAAGTGCAGGACGAGGCGTATGCGCGATCGCCGCTGCACGGCGATGCGCTGGTCGAGGCGGAGAGCCGCCTGCCGGTCCGCGCGGCGCCGGTCGAGCCGGCGGACGGCGAGCTGCCCGCGGCGGCCGGCGAAGCGCTTCTCTTGTCCGGAACGTGGCGCATGAAGGACTGCGATCCGGAGGATCCCGGCGCGCCCGCGCCCGGCACGGGCTGGTTCGGGAGACGGCCGAAGCTGAGCCCCGGCATGGCGGAGCAATGGTACCTGCCGGGGTACGACCGCAGCGGCTGGTACGAAGTGACGGTGCCGACGACCGTGCAGAAGGCGCTGATGGAGCTCGGCGAGCTGCCAGACCCCCTGTGGAACACGAATACGATCGACGAGCTGGAGCAGCACGGCGTGCCGCAGGAGCTGCCGCTGTGGTTCCGGCGGACGCGGGCGGAAAGCCGCGACTGGTGGTTCGCGAAGACGTTCGACGCTCCGGCCGCTTGGCGAGGGCGGCGGCTGACGCTGCGCTTCGACGGCATCGACTATTCGGGGACCGTGTTCCTGAACGGCGTGTCGCTCGGCCATCACCAAGGGATGTTCGGCGGCCCGGAACTCGACGTCAGCGGCCTCATCCGCTTCGACGGGCCGAACGAGCTCGTCGTGCGCGTCGACCAAGCGCCCCAGACGTGGAACGGTCTTCTGAAGGGGAGCCCGGGCTACGGCTGGCATTACGGCCATCTCATCTCGCTCGGCATCTGGCAAGACGTCTGGCTTCGAGCGGAGCCGGACGTCGCGGTCGTCGATCCGTACGTCGTGACGCAGTCGATCGGCGCGGACGCGGCGAACCTTGCGATCGAATTCACGGTGGACAGCCGGCTCGCGGACCGCGCGACGGTCGTCGTCGAAGGCGAAATCGCGCGCAAGGGCGGCGCGGCCGGCGAAGCGCCGCTGCGGTTTCGCAGCCGCGTCGAGGCCGCCTACGGACGCAGCCGGTTCCGTGCGGAGCTCGCGCTGCCGTCTCCGGCGCTGTGGTGGCCGGTCGGGTACGGCGAGCCGTCGCTGTACCGGCTGTCGCTCGCCGCGCGGCTTGAGGGCGCTCCGGCGTCCGAGCCGGCCGCTGGCGCCGCGGTCGATTTCGGCGTTCGGACGATCGAGATGCGCCCGATGGAGGAAGCGAAGCCGGAGGAGGATTACCGCTGGCAATTCGTCATCAACGGCGTGCCGATGTTCATCAAAGGCGCGAACTGGTGCTGGCCGGACCCGATGCTCGAGCTGGACGAGGCGAAGTACGAGCGCCATCTCGAGCTGGCGCGCCGCGGCCACGTCCAAATGCTGCGCGCTTGGGGCGGCGGCATCGTCGAATCGGACTTGTTTTACCGCCTTTGCGACGAGAAGGGCATCATGGTGTACCAGGAGTTCCCGCTCTGCTGGGGGCCGATCGATTCGCCGCACACCGATCTCGGCGTCCTCGACCGCCAAGTCGCCCGCTCGGTCAAGCGGCTTCGCAACCATCCGTCGCTCGTCATGTGGGGCGGCGGCAACGAGAACGGCCCGCACGGCGGCGCGGACGAAGGGCTGTTCCTCGTCGGGCGGCGCTGCCGGCTGCTCGACCCGTCGCGGCCGTATCATCGGACCGACCCGTGGGGCGGCAGCGTGCATAACTGGCACGTGTATCATTTCGGCGAGCCGATGGACGAGGCGACGCTCGCGATGCCGTCCGTCTTCTACGGCGAATATGGCATCCCGAGCATGACGAACCGGTCGAGCACGCTGAAATACGTGCCGGCGGACGCGCTCGAGCAGTGGCCGCCGACCGAAGAAAGCCGCGGCCTGCTTGCGCATTCGCATCAATTCAGCTTGAAGGATACGATCAAGGTGATGCGTTACGGCGCCTACGGCCCGATCCGCGGCTGGGACGATTACACGTATTACTCGCAAACGGCGCAGGGCGACACGCTCCGCTTTACGGCAGAGGTGCAGCGCGCGGGCGCGAACAGGGCGAAGTCGGGGTTTTGGTACTATAAATTTTCCGACCTGTTCCCGGGCCACTCGTGGGCGGTGGTCGACTACTACGGCACGCCGAAGCTGAGCTACTATCGAGCGATGCAGGTGTGCCGCCCGCGCAACGTATTCGCCACCTATACGAAAATGAACGGCTGGACCGCCGGCGAGACGTTCGAAGCGGCCATCCATGCCGCCAACGAAACGCGGGAGCCGCTCGCGGGCGCCATCGTCGCCGCGACGCTGTACGGGAGCGGGCTGCAGGAGCTGGCATCGCGCCGGTATGACGGCGTTACGCTGGAAGCGAACGCGGTGCGGGAGATCGGGCGCCTCGCCGTACCGCTGACGGAGACGAGCGAGATCGAGCCGTTCCTGCTCGCGGTGTCGCTCCGCGCGGCCGACGGCACGCCGATCGCCGACCAGTGGTATTGGTTCAACGCCCAGAAGAAAAGCGAGGAGCTGCTCGCATTCGAGCGGAGCCATCGCCATAACGACAACGAGTATCCGGGCGACGAGGCGCGGCAGGCGTTCGAGCTGTACGCGAACATCGCGGACGCGCCGCTGCATCGGCTCCCCGCCACGCGCCTTGCGTGGAGCATCGAGCGAGGCGCCGCGGGCGGCGCGATCCGCATTCGCAACGTCGGCGAGGTGCCCGCCGTCCGCGTCGTCGTCGACGGTTTCCCGGACGATTGGGACTGCTACCTCGCGGACAACGACTTCGGCCTGCTGCCCGGCGAAGCGCGCGCGCTCGCGTTCGAAGCGGGAGACGGCGCGTCGCTTGACGGCGTGACGGTAGGCGCATTGAACGCGGAGCGAACGGCCGCATCGGCCGGTACCGAGGCGAAATAACAACATTTATCCAGGGAAAGCCGGCCGACCGCCGGCTTTTTCGCTTTACGGATCGGTTTCGACGGAGTATCTTCAATAGTAGATTAGGGCGAAAGATATAGGCAGAGGGGGCCCGGAACATGCGGATGCTATGGATGGGGGCGGCGCTGCTCGCCGCCATCTTCGTAAGCGGTTGCAATTTGCGGCCGTTCGCGGAAAAGTACGAGGTTATCTATTCGATGGAAACGAGCGGCGCGGCGGAGGCGACGCAGAACGCCCGGAAATATACGATCGCCCTCGTGCCGAAGGTGGCGGGCATTCCGTATTTCGACGTCGCGGCCGACGGGGCGAAGGAGGCGGCGCTCGATCTCGGCGTCGAGGTCGTGTACCGCGGTCCGGAGGTGGCGGACTCCGAGGAGCAGATCGAGGTGATCCGCGGGCTGATCGAGGAGTCGGTCGACCTGCTCGCGGTGTCGGCGAACGACCCGGAGAAGCTGCTGCCGGTGCTGGCGGAGGCGAGGCGCGAAGGGATCCGGGTCATGACGTGGGATGCGGACACCGCGCCGGCGGGCCGGGAAATTTTCGTCAACATGGTCGATCCGGAAACGCTGGGCCGCCATTTGATGGACACGCTCGCGTGGAGCACGCGGGAAGAGGGCGAGTTCGCGATTATGACGGGCGCGCTGTCCGCCTCGAATTTAAACGAATGGATCGAATGGATCGAGACGCAGCGTCGTCAATATTACCCGAACATGAAGCTGCTCGCGATCGAGGCGACGGACGATGACACGGAGAAAGCGTATGAGGTGGCGAAGCGGCTGCTGCGCGACTACCCGGAGCTCGACGGCATTATCGGCAATTCGTCCGTCGGTCCGCCGGCCGCGGCGCAAGCCGTCAAGGAAGCCGGCAAAGCGGGAGTCGTCCGCGTCGTCGGCTTGTCGACCCCGAACGTGATGCGGGAGCATCTGAAGGAAGGCAGCGCGCAGGTCGCCACGCTGTGGAGCCCGAAGAAGCTCGGGTATTTGACCGTCGTGCTGGCGAAGGATTATTTGGACGGCAAACTGCCCTACGACGGGCAAGAGGTGTACAAAGTCGGCAACATTCGGGTGAACGGGGACATGGTGATCATGGGAGAGCCGCTCGACTTCACGGAGGACAACGTGGATCAATATGATTTCTAACGGGTGGAAAAGGATGCGTCCCGGTCCGCTGCGGCTTCGCTCCAAGCTTCTCGCGACGTACATGCTGCTCACGGTCGTACCGATGGCGCTGCTCGGCTACGTCACGTACGCGCAATATTCGTCGTCCATCGAGGAGCAGATCGGCGAATATATGCCGAGGTTTTTGTCGCAGGCGAACGCGAATATCGAGAAGCACGTCGACGAGCTGTCGCGGCTGCCGGATTTGCTGTACAATTCCGAAGACATCGTGGCGATTTTGCGGCGCGTCGCGTACCAAAGCCGGTCGGACCTCAACCGCGATCAGTTCACGATGACGAACTATTTGACGCGCACGTTCCTCAACGGCAATTACGACGACGTCATCGGCGTCTTCGTGTTTTCGAACGGCCGGCTGTTCGCGAGCGCGAAGACAGAGTATACGGGTTTGGACGAGGCCGCCTCGACGCCCGCCGCGGAAGCCGCACTGCCGGGGGAGGAGCCGGAGGGCATTCTGCTGCCGAGCGAGGCGGGGCTTCGGTTCGAGAACGATCAGCCGTATTTTCTGATCAAGCAGCAGATCGAGGACTTCGACAACCGGCGCAACCTGGGCACGGTGTACATCGCCGTCGACCTGTCGTACCTCGAAGAGGTGCTTCGCGATTTCGAGCCGAACGTGCGGGCCGACCTGTGGATCACGGACGCGGACGGCGAACGCATTTACCATTCGCATGCGGAGCTGATCGGCACGGTCGACGCCGACATGCGCGATTACCCGATCCGCAACGGCAGCTTCCGGACGTCGGCGCAGGGCGAGCCGCGCCTGATGAGCCTCAGCGAGTCGAAGCGGTACGGCTGGGTGCTCGTGCACAGCATTCCGCTCAGGTATTTGACGGAGCGGACCGATCTCGTGCGGAACGTGACGATTCTGGTGTTCATCGCCATCGTCTTGATCACGCTGGCGCTGTCCGTCTACGTGTCGTCCCGCGTCACGCATCCGCTGCGGCAGCTGAGCCGGCTGATGAAGGAAGTCGAGATGGGCAATTTCCAGGTCGATCTGAAGCCGGCGAGCAACGACGAGGTCGGGGCGCTCGCCCGCAGCTTCAACTCGATGATCGCGACGATCCGGGAGCTGATCGACCGCAATTATCGCATCGAAATCCGGCAGAAGGAAGCGGAGCTGTACGCGCTGCAGTCGCAAATTAATCCGCACTTCATGTATAACACGCTCGAGACGATCCTGACGGCCGTCGAGGAAGGCGACAACGACGCCGTCGTCGAGATGGTGACTATGCTCGGCCGGATGCTTAGGTTTTCGGTCGGGAACAAAACGAAGTACGTGATGATCGCCGAGGAAGTGCAGCACGTGCGCGACTACTTGACGATTCAGCAGTTCCGGTTCGAGGAGCGTCTCCGCTTTGACATTCAGCTCGGCGGGAACGGAGACGAACAGCGCGTCGCCGCGCTGTATACGCCGAAGTTTATTCTGCAGCCGATCGTCGAGAATTCGATCAAGTACGGACTCGAAGCGCGCCGCGGCGTCTGCGTGCGGCTCCGCGCGGAGCGGGAATTCAACGCCCGTTCGGGGGCGGAAGACATCGTGTTCCGCATCCATGACGACGGGCCGGGCATGCCGCCGGAGCGGCTTGCGGCGGTGGAGGAGACGCTGCGCTCCGGCGCGCCGTCCGGCCAAGATTCCGGTTTCGGCCTCGCGAACGTGCATGCGCGCCTCGGCATGATGCTTGGCGCGGAATACGGTCTGCAGCTGGACAGCGTCGAAGGCAAGGGCACGGAAGTGATCGTCCGCATCCCGGCGATCCCCGTGCCGCATCAGGACCGGACGGAGGACGCCGGCGGGGAGGGAAGAACGGCATGACGACGATACGCGCGTTGATCGTGGACGACGAGCCGCGAATTCGGCGGGGCATTGAGCGGATCGTCCGCTCGTGCGGCGACGAGTGGGAGGTCGTGGCCGTCGCGGCCGACGGGCGGGAGGCGCTCGCGGCGCTGCGGGAGCATCGCGGCGTCGACCTGTTGATCACGGACGTGAAAATGCCCGAGATGGACGGACTTGCGCTCATCCGCGAGGCGAAGAAAGAGTTTACGTTCGTTCCGCTGCTCATCAGCGGGTTCGACGATTTCGAATATTTGCAGACGGCACTGCGCGAAGGCGCTGCCGATTACATTCTGAAGCCGATCGACCGCGAGCAGCTGCGCCAGCGGCTCGAAGAGGTGAAGGCGAAAATCGTCGGCAGCCGGCTGGATCGGCTGAAGCGCGGCGAACTGGAGCAGCAGGCGGAGCGGCTCAAGCAGACGCGGCGCATCCAATGGCTCAGCTACATTACGTCGGCCGGCCTCGACGTGTCCCGGCTCGGCTATTGGGTCGACGAGTTTCCGGAAGGGAAATTCCGGCTGTTGTACGTCAGCATCGATACGCCCCCGGTGAAAACGCGAGCCTATACGGCGAAAGATTGGGAAGCGTTCTTGTACGCGATGGAAAACATGATCGAAGAGCTGACGTCCGGGAAACGGGACGGGACCGGAGGAGGCGGCTGGTGCTGGCGTGGGGGCGATTCGGATTTCTGGGCGCTGCTGCACGCGTGCGACGACGAGGGCGTCGAGCCGACCGAGGAAGCCGCGCAGGACGTCGCCGACCGGATTCGTTCGGCCATTCAAAAATATACGCCGTTCACGGTGTCCGTGTCGGTCAGCGATTTGATCGAAGACTTGTACCTGCTGCCGGACGCGAGACGCCGGACGCTGTCGCTCATGAATGCAAGGCTCTTGTTCGGCGGCAACCGGACGTTCCTGCCGAGCTTCGAGGAGGCATCAGCCTCGCGCGAGGCGGAGCGCGCGGAGCCCGAGCTGCAGCGGCTTGCGGAACGGATTCGCCAAGCGGCCGTGCGCGGGGACGCGGCCGAATGCGCGCGCCTGTGCAGGGCGTTCTTCCAGGAGGCGTCCGATCTCGACGCGCCGCATCGGATCCAGCGCGCGGCGCAGCGGCTGATTCTGCAGCTGCACGCGGCCGGGCTGGAGCATGCCGGTCCGGAGCGATACGACGCTGCGTCGCTCGAAGAAGCGCTTCAGGCGGCGCGGTCCGCTCCGGATCTGCACCGGCTGCGGGAGACGGCCGCCAACCTCGCGCGGCGCGTCGCGGAGGACGCGGCGGCGGCCCGGGAGGGCGGCGGCGCGAAGCCGATCGAGCAGGCGAAGCGGTGGATCGAGGAGCACCTCGCCGGCGACATCACGATTAAAAAAATCGCCGACCACGTCTATATGAATCCTACGTATTTCTGCCAATATTTCAAAACGCAGACGGGCGACACGGTGCTCGACTACGTGACCAAGCTCCGCATGGAGCGCGCGAAGGCGCTGCTGCGAGACCCGGCCCTGAAGCTGCAGGACGTCAGCGAGCGGGTCGGCTACCATGACGCGAAGTATTTCAGCCGGCTGTTCAAGGAGTGGACCGGTTCGACGCCGTCCAAGTACCGGGAGCAGGCGCTGCACCCTCACGCATGACCGTGATGTATGTTAGCAATATTTCCGAACCAAAGGAAATTCATCCTCATACAAAGACGGCGCATCGGTTAACAAACGAAGACCGACTTCTGCGCCGGTGAACGGCAGTCCCGATACGGGGCTGCCGTTTTTCGCGTCCGACTTTCGCAACTCCCGAAGCTTCTCCCCCCGACCCGAAGATTGTCGCCTGTCGGACGCGAAGCGCGCGCGGTACAGTGAAGCCAATAGAGAATACACGCGTCGCGAAGAGGGGGAGAGAGCGTGACCGAATACGTACTGGAGTTGAACGGCATTACGAAAACGTTCCCCGGCGTGAAGGCGCTGGACAACGTCTACTTCAAGCTGAGGCCGGGCGAAATTCATGCGCTGATGGGCGAGAACGGCGCCGGCAAATCGACGTTCATCAAAATCATTACCGGTGTCCACGCGCCCGATGAGGGCGAAATGAAGGTGTACGGCCGCAAAGTGAGCTTCGCGTCGCCCAAGGATGCGCACGAGCTGGGCATCGCGGCGATTTACCAGCATGTGACGAGCTATCCGGATTTGACGGTAACGGAGAACATTTTCATGGGGCACGAGAAGGTCGATCCGATCACGAAGCGGCTGCTGTGGAAGCAAATGCACGCGGAGGCGCGGGAGCTGCTCCGGGAGCTCGGCTCGAACATCGATCCGAAAACGGAGATGGGCGCCCTCAGCGTCGCGCAGCAGCAAATCGTCGAAATCGCGAAAGCACTGTCGACGAAGGCGAAAATCATCATCATGGACGAACCGACCGCGGCGCTGTCGATGCGCGAAAGCGAGGAGCTGTACCGGATCGCGGAAACGCTGCGGGATCGGGGCGCGTCGATCATTTTTATCTCTCATCGGTTCGAGGACATGTACCGTCTGGCGAGCATGGTGACGGTGTTTCGGGACGGCAAATATATCGGCACGTGGGGCGTCGACCAAATCACGAACGACGATTTGATCGTGGCGATGGTCGGTCGCGAGGTGACGCAGCTGTTCCCGCCGAAGCGCGCGGTCGTCGGCGGCGAAGCGCTGCGCGTCGAAGGGCTCGGCCGTACGGGGCATTTCGCGGACGTGTCGTTCCGGGTGCGCAAGGGCGAAATCGTCGGCCTCACCGGTCTCGTCGGCGCGGGGCGGAGCGAGGTGTGCCAAGCCATATTCGGCGTGCATCCGTACGACAAGGGCAGGGTGTTCGTGGAAGGGAAAGAGGTCCGCATTCGGAAACCGTCCGACGCGATGGCGCTCGGCATCGGTTATTTGCCGGAAGACCGCCAGAAGCAGGGGCTCATTCTGCAGTGGGGGATCGGCCGCAACATTACGCTCCCGGCGCTCGCGAAGCTGTCGAAGGGCGGCTGGCTAGGCCGCAGGCGCGAGCGGGAGATGGCCAAGCGGCTGGCCGAGAAGGTGAACGTGAAAGCGAACACGATATTCGATCTCGCGAGCTCGCTGTCCGGCGGCAATCAGCAGAAGGTCGTCGTGGCGAAGCTGCTCACGTCGGACCTTACGGCGATCATCCTCGACGAACCGACCAAAGGGGTCGACGTCGGCGCGAAGTCGGCGATCTATGAAATCATCCACGACCTTGCGGCGCAAGGCTACGCCATCCTGCTCGTGTCGTCGGAAATGGCGGAAATTATCGGCCTGTGCGACCGGGTCGTCGTCATGCGGGAAGGCCGCGTCGCGAAAGAGTTGACGAAAGAAGCGGCGACGCAGGAAGCGATATTAGAAGCGGCGATGATGCAGCGCCGAGGCGAGGCGCCGGCGCCGGCCGCGGCCGCGGCTTCCAGCAGCCCGGCCATGTAGAGAGAAGGTGGAGACAGCGATGAACGCATATAGCATGCAATTGATGAGATTTCGAGAACTCGGTTTGTTGGGCTTCATAGTCATTCTTTCCTTGTTCGTGCAGCTGCGGAATCCGAGCTTTTTAACGCTGTCGAACATCGGCGATCTGCTGACGAACACAGCGATTTTAAGCATTCTGGCCGTCGGCATGATGCTCGTCATCGTGACGCGCGGCATCGATTTGTCGATCGGCGCCACGCTGGCGCTGTCCGGCATGATCACCGCCCTGACGGTCGGCGCCTATCCGGGGCTGCATCCGCTGCTCGCCATCGCGCTCGGGACCGCGATCGGCCTCGCCTGCGGCGCGCTGCTCGGCTTTATGATCGCCAAAGGGCGCATCCTGCCGATCATCGCGACGCTCGGCATGATGAACGTATTCCGGGGCCTCACCTTCACGGCGAGCGGCGGCAAATGGGTAAGCGCCCATCAAATGCCGGACTCGTTCAAGTCGATCGCGACCGGATCGATCTTCGGCGTCAACACCTTGATCGTCATCGCGGCGATCGTCCTGCTAACGGCGTACGGCTTCGTGAACCATACTCGTACGGGCCGGCGCATTTACGCCGTCGGGAGCAACCCGGAATCCGCGGACATCAGCGGCATTCCGAAGGACCGTATCATTTGGCTCGTCTACGCGATCATGGGCGGATTGTCCGGACTCGCCGGCGTGCTGTGGGTGTCGAAGTTCGCTTCCGCCCAAGGCGACACGGCGATGGGCTACGAGCTGTCGGTTATCGCGGCGTGCGTGCTCGGCGGCGTCAGCATCGCGGGCGGAAGCGGCAAAGTCGGCGGCGTCATCCTCGGCTCGCTGCTGCTCGGCATACTCAACAACGCGCTGCCGCTGCTCAAAGTGTCGCCGTTCTGGCAAATGGCCATCCAGGGGGCGATCATCCTCGTCGCGGTACTGGCGAACCTGCTCGTGAAACGAGGCGTCGATCGAAATCATCTGTTGAGGAGGAGCATATAGACGATGCAACTGCAAAGTCAGAGAATCATAGCCGACCGCAAGCCGTTCCGGTATAAACAATTTTTCCTGCAGTGGGAATGGATGCTGCTGCTGCTGTTTATCGCGGTCAACGTCGTCAATTCGTATTTATCGCCCTACTATATGGACTACTTCAACCTGCGGGACGCGACGATGGCGTTCCTCGACAAAGCGTTCCTCGTGCTGCCGATGGTGTTCGTAATCATCTTGGCCGACATCGACATTTCCGTCGCTTCGACGGTGGCGCTCTCCTCGGTCGTCATGGCTGATATTTACACGATGGGCGTGCCGATGGAAATCGCGATCGTCGTCTGCCTCGCGGTCGGCGCCGCATGCGGCTTCGTCAACGGGTGGCTGCTGGTCAAATTCAACGAATTGTCGGCCGTCATCGTGACGCTCATCACCATGATTTTGTACCGGGGCATCGCCTATATGATCCTGGAGGATCAGGCGGCGGGCGGCTTCCCGGAATGGTTCAACTTCCTCGGCTGGGGATACGTCGGCGGTATCCCGTTCATCGCGGTCGCGTTCGCCGTATGCGCCGTCTTGTTCGGCCTCCTGCTGCACAATACGACGTTCGGCCGCCACGTGTACGCCATCGGCAGCAATCCGACCGCGAGCCGGTATTCCGGCGTTCCGGTCGATCGGGTGAGGTTGATCGTGTTTACGCTTACGGGCCTTATGGCCGCCGTGACGGCGATTTTCCTGACGTCGAGAATGGGCAGCACTCGGCCGAACATCGCCAACATGTATGAGCTCGAAGTGATCGCGATGGCCGTCCTCGGCGGCGTCAGCACGGCCGGCGGCAAAGGCCGCATGATCGGCGCGATCGTCGCGATTTTCTTGATCGGCCTGCTCAAATACGGCCTCGGCCTCGTGAACGTGCCGGCGCAGACGCAGCTCATCATTATCGGGTTGCTGCTGATCGCGGCGGTGCTCGTCCCGAACTTGAGGCGGACCGGCAAAGCGAAGGCAAGAGCGAAGGCGAAGTAACTCTCTTCGGTATGCGGCGGCCGTCGGCCGCTCCATATATACAAATTCGATTCACCAATTAAGGGGAGGACGAAACGAACATGAAACGAAAGATCGGATCCACGGTACTGTCTTGCGTGTTAGTATTCGCGTTGGCGCTGCTGACAGCGTGCGGAGGCGGCGCGGCTCCGGCCGGCGGCGGCGCGGGGCATAGCGGGGCTTCCGGCCAAGCGGAGGCGGGAGGCTCGGACGCCGGCGGCGGGGCGAAGAAGAAGTACGCCATCATTTTCAAAAATACAGGCAACCCGTACGGCGAGAAGATGATGGAGGGCTTCAAGAACGCGATCGAGGAAGGCGGCGGCGAGGCGATATTGAAAGCGCCGGACCAGCCGACGGCGGAAGCGCAAATTCAGATTATCGAAGAATTGATCGCGCAGAAGGTGGACGCGATCGCGATCGCGGCGAACGACCCGGATGCGCTCGAGCCGGCGCTGAAGCGCGCGATGGACCGCGGCATCAAGGTGTTGTCGCTCGACTCCGCCGTCAACGCGAAGAGCCGCATGGTGCACGTGAATCAAGCGGATCCGGAGCGGATCGGCCGCGTCCAAATTCAAGCGATCGCCGAAATGATCGGCGGCGCGGGCGAAATCGCAGTGCTCAGCGCGACGAGCCAAGCGACGAACCAAAACACGTGGATCGAATGGATGAAGAAAGAGCTCGAAGATCCGAAGCACAAAGACATTACGCTCGTGAAAGTCGCATACGGCGACGACCTGCGCGATAAGAGCGTATCCGAAACGGAAGCGCTGCTGCAGACGTATCCGAACCTGAAGGGCATCATCGCGCCGACGACGGTCGGCATCGCCGCAGCGGGCAAAGTGCTGACGGACAAAGGGCTTAAGGGCAAAGTGCAGCTGACCGGCCTCGGCCTGCCGAGCGAAATGGCGGAGTATATCGAGAGCGGCGTCAGCCAGTGGATGTACCTGTGGAACCCGATTGACGTCGGCTATCTCGCGGGGCACACCGCGATCGCGCTGGCGGAAGGCGCGATCACGGGGAAAACAGGCGACAAATTCTCGGCAGGCACGCTCGGCGAGAAAGAAGTGATCGCGGACGGCGACGGCACGCAGATCATGCTCGGCGACCCGTTCAAATTCGACGCGAGCAACATCGCGGAGTGGAAAGAAGTGTATTAATCCGGCAAACAGAAACGGGAAAAGCGTGCGATGGAACTTTCCGATCGCACGCTTTTTTTTGCGCCGAATCAAGCTCACGAATAAACAGGAAGGGGGACCCAGTACGAAAGGAAATAAAAATAACGGAGCTCCGCGTCGCTGCGGGCTCCGTTTTTTGGCTAGAAGTCGTACGACCAAAGCTGTAGGCCCGCCTCCGACTCCTGCCCGACGCCGGCGGGACGCAGAGCGCGCTATACTAAAACCATCAAGAACGAATCGATACGACAACGAAAAGGAGCGAATGAACATGGTGGAAGCATACGCGGCGGAATGGCAGACGAAATGGCGGCAGGAGCAGTTGATGGGCGTCACGAAGCACGCCTGGAAATGGTTCGGCAAGAAATCGTTCTGCGCGGCTTGCTTGGCGGAGGAAACGAAGCGCCGGGCGTCGGCGGAATAACATCGGCGGATGGCGGTTGACAGCGGAAGCGGGAGAAGGTATTATTTGCTAAGTGAGTACTTAGTAAACGAGGGATGCGCATTGGCGAACGGCCGCACGCCCCGTCAGCAGCAGGCGGAGGAGACGAAAAACCGATTGATCGATTCCGCCTTGAAGGTATTTTCTACGAAGGGCTTCGCCGCGAGCACGACGAAGGATATCGCGAAGGAAGCCGGAGTGACCGACGGGCTGATTTACCACTATTTCAAATCGAAGCAGGATCTGATTTGGGCGATTTTGGAGCGGCACACGCTCGTCCATCACATTCAGGGCATGCTCGCCGGCCTGAAGCCCGAGATGTCGACGACGAATATCGTACAGCACTACGTGAGGTCGCTGTTTCAGATGCTCAAGCAAAACAACGACTTGATCGTGTTGATTTACGGCGAGGCCCAGCGGGACCCGGACATTCGCGACCGCCTTGCGGGAATCGTAAGCGGAGGAGCGAAGCCGCTCGCCGCGGCGCTCGCGGGGAGAAGCCGCTTGGACGAAGACGCGCTGCGCCACGCGGTGCGCAATTTGCAATTCGCCGTCGTGCAGTATTATTTGATCCTATACCGCACGCGTCCCGACGAGGAGGAGCTCGAGCACTATTTGACGGCGACCGCGAACCAATTTGTAACCATCATAGAGTAGAACATATATTTTTTGCCCATTTAACTTAGTGAGCACTTAGTAAACCAATTGGTAAAGGAGAGGAAAACACATGAGCATGCAAGCTGTCGAAATGGAGCAAGAGGTCGTTGTCGTAGGTGCAGGTCCCGGAGGCGTCGTCATGGCGTATTTGCTGGCGAGGAGCGGCGTTAAGGTCGCGCTTCTGGAACGCCATGTTCAGCTCGATCGGGAATTCCGCGGGTACTTCTTTCAGCCGCTCGTCGTGAAGCTGCTCGACGAAATGGGGCTGCTGCAAGGTTTGCTCGAGAAGGAACATTACAAAACCGGTTCGTTCCGGTTCATCGATCGGAAGAAGGAGCTGTTTTCCGTTAATTTCTTCGAGCTTAAGCCGCCTTACGATTACGGCTTGCTGATGCATCAGCCGCTGTTTCTGCAATACATGATCGATCAGGCGTCGAAGTTCGATACGTTCACATACTTGAGCGGCACGCGGGCCGCGGAGCTGCTGACGGAGAACGGCGCCGTCGCGGGAATCAAAGCGCTTAAGGGCAAAGAGGAGCTCTTCCTTCGGAGCAAGCTGGTCGTCGGCGCGGACGGGCGATACTCGACGATTCGGAAGCTGGCGGGCATCGAGATGGAGCAGGAATCGCATACGCTCGATTTTCTATGGTTCGATCTCCCCGGGCAGCCGGAAGGGCAGACGGGCAACATCCAAATTCAAATCGAAGAGGAAGGCATGTTGATTTACACGCCGAAAGGCGCGGAGGTGACGCAGGTCGGCTGGGTGATCCCGAAAGGGACGTATGCGGAGATTCGCAGCAAGGGGCTGGAAGCGTTCAAGAAGCAGGTGGCCGCCGTCGATCCGAAAATTGGTCCGCTCCTCGAGCATTTGCAAGATTTCAAGCAGGTATCGGTACTGGACATTCAAGTCGCGATGGCGAAGCAATGGGTGCGGAACGGCTTGATGCTGATCGGCGACGCAGCGCACATCGCGTCCCCGTTCTCCGGTCAGGGCAATTCGCTGGCGATTCAGGACGCGGTCGTGGCGCACGGCGTGCTCATGCGGGCGCTGCGCGACGCGAAGGGCCCGATTCCCGCGGACATGATGGCGGAATTCGAGCGCACGCGCCGCGGGCCGGTCGAGAAAATCAAAAAAATCCAACGGATGCAGGCGAAAATGATTTCGATCCGCCATCCGCTGTTCGTCCGCTTCCGCCGTACAATGCTGCCGATCGTTCGCAGAACGCCGCTGTTCAAAAAAATGCGCGACACGATCGCGATGGGGGCGGCGCCGGTCCGGGTGCACGAGGAATATCGTAAAGCGAAATAAAACGCGAACAGGGAGGCGCTAAGCCGTGCTTCCCCGAATCGCCAAACGATGCGTCACGTTCGAATGCTGGGGAACCTCGGGTTCCCCTTTTATCATTTTCAGCAGCTTGCGCGTCGCCGTCATGCCGATCTCCTCAGCCGAGTACTCGACCGTCGATAGCTTCGGCCGGACCATCGTCGAGACGTAGCTGCCGTCGAACCCGAAGATGGAGATATCGTCGGGGACGCGGAGGCCGCGATCCATGGCGCAATTCATCGCCCCGATCGCCATCCAGTCCGTCGCGCAGAAGACCGCCGTCGGCATGGAGCCCGCGGCGATGATCCGGCTCATCGCTTCATACCCGTCCTCCACGGCTAGACCGCTTTCCGCGATCCGCTCCTCGCGCAGCGGAATGCCCGCATCCGCTAACGCCTGCCGGTAGCCCAAATACCGATGTCCGCCGATCGCCATTTCGCCGGACCCGCGAATCATCGCGATGTCCCGATGCCCCCGCTGAAGGAGATACGTCACCGCCTCGTAGGAAGCCATCACGTTATCGACGTGGACGGACGGAATGGAAGGCACCGTCGACGTTTGGCCGACGAGAATGCACGGAATGCCGGAGTTGCCCAAGACACCGACATGTTCGCCGCCGAACTGGGAGCCTGCAAAAATGATGCCGTGCGCCCCGATGTCCCGGAACCGGCGCAGGTAGTGGAGTTCGCTTTCGATCGCTTCGTTCGTAATGCCGATCATTACATCGTAACCGTATATTTTCGCGACGGCGTTGATGCCCGCGATGTAATCGTTAACGACGGTATTAATATGCTGCGGCATGATCGCTCCGATCAGGGAGGATTCGTTTTTTCCTGACAAGTGTGAAATCATGCCCGCCCGGTAGTTCGTCTGCTTCATGGCCTCGAGCACCCGTTTGCGAACGTCCTCGTTGACGGGCTTGCTGTTGTTGATCACTCGGGACACCGTCGAAATCGAGACGCCGGCCATGTCGGCGATATCTTTGATCGTTACTTTCACCCGCGTCACACCCTTCTGACTTTGCGCTCGTTCCCCACATGATAGCATGCAAGGGCGGGGGAAGCTATCATTCGTCGGGAAAATATTTTCACAAAATACACTTGCGAGAATCAAATTTTCCTACTATAATCGGTTTTGCGTCGGAAAACGGCTAGCTATGGACGAGAAAATGTATAATTATTCCCGTTTTTGCTATCTAGGAAAACATTTTCCCGCATCTTAGTTGACAGCGCTCTCATTCAATTTTCACATCTTATAAGCAAAGGGAGAAGCACACATGATGAACACGAAGAACAGAAAGATCGGCCTTGCACTTGTCACCGCTTTGACGGTACTGCTTGCGGCATGCGGCGGCGGCTCGAATTCCGCGTCGGAAAACGGGACGTCCGGTTCGACCGATAACGGCGGCGCGAAGCAAGTCACGATTCTGATCACCAACGGCAAAGGCGAAATCGCGGCGCAGTGGGAACAAGCGGCGAAGGATTTCATGGCGGCGAATCCGGGCATTACGGTCGAAGCGCGTTCGTCCGCGGTCGGCGATCCGCTTAACGTATTCGATATGTTGACGGCTTCGGGCAAAACGGTCACGCTCGCGATGTTCGATCCGAGCGCGGCGCTCAATAAGTACAAAGACGTCGGCATCGACCTCTCCGGCGAGACGTGGGTAGAGGAAACGGACAGCGAGCTGTTGAACGAGCAAGGACAAGTCGTCGGCTTCCCGTTCGCGATCGAAGGCTTCGGTCTCGTTTACAACAAGACGGTCGTGGAGAAAGCGACCGGCGGCGCGTTCGATCCGTTCTCCATCAACACGCGCGACAAGCTGGAAGAGCTGTTCAAGCAGCTTCAAGCGTCCGGCGTTCAGTACCCGGTCGCGTACCAAACGGAAAGCTGGTCGGTCTCGAACCATTACAGCACGCAATTCCTGAACCAAGCGGAAGATCCGAGCGCAATCGTCGCGCAGCTGAAGGAAGGCTCGCTCGATCTGGCCGGCAACGAGACGTGGAACGGCTACTACGACACGATGGATCTGCTGAAATCGGCGCCGTACAACAAATACCACGAGCGTCCGCTCGGCACGTACTACGACGACGCGCACGTCTCCGTGGGCAAAGGCGAGTCCGCGGTGCTGTTTAACGGCAACTGGGCGTTCGATTCGCTCCAGGCGGTCGCAGGCAGCGACTTCGGCTTCATGCCGGTGCCGGTCGACAACAATCCGGAAAACCCGCTGAACGGCAAAATTTCCGCCGGCCCGACGCAAGTGCTCGTCATCAATAAGA
This sequence comes from Paenibacillus sp., assembly GCF_035645195.1. Lineage (NCBI taxonomy): Bacteria > Bacillati > Bacillota > Bacilli > Caryophanales > Paenibacillaceae > Paenibacillus > Paenibacillus sp. The sequence continues at coordinate 27,686 of NZ_DASQNA010000020.1, forward strand.
AAGCGACGCCGGAAGAACAAGAAGCGGCGAAGAAGTTCCTGAACTGGCTCGTGTACGAAGAAGCCGGCCAAGACTTCATCGTCAACAAGGCGCAAATCATCTCCGCTTTCAAGAACAACCCGCACAAAGTGACGAACCCGCTGGGCGCGGCGATCGGCGAAGCGATCCAGAACGGCCGCACGATGCCGTTCAGCACGAACTACGTCGTCGCGGAAGAGTGGAACACGATTATCGGACCGGAAGTGCAGAAATATATCGCCGGCAAACAATCCCGCGAGGATTTGGCGAAATTCATCGAAGGCTACTATAAAAAATAATCGATACCGGGAACGAACGGGTGAGGGGACGTCCCTTGCCCGTTCCCCGTTTCCGGGACATCGACGGATAAGCGGGAGGAGCTTTATGAGAACCGACAAACATTTCGCAAGCAAGCTTGGCCACCAATTGTTTTTTATGGGGCCGACGATGTTTTTTTTCGCGGTCGCGCTGTTGATTCCGTTCGCCTACGGTTTCTATCTCACCTTGACGGGCATCACGTCGCCGGTCAGTCCGGTAGAGTTCGCAGGCCTTAAAAATTATATTGCGGCGTTCCAAGATAAGCAGTTCTGGGATTCGATGTGGCTGACGGTCAAATACGTCGCGGCGACGATTTTGTTCGTCAACGTGATCGGCTTCGGCCTCGCGTACCTCGTCACCTCCGGCATTCGGAGCCAAAATTTCTTCCGCACCGCCTTCTTTACGCCGAACTTAATCGGCGGCTTGATGCTCGGCTACATTTGGCAGTTCATCTTCGTTCAATCGCTGCCGTCCGTCGGAGAGACGCTCGGCATCGAGCTGCTTCGGTTGGGCTGGCTCGGCGACGAGGCGCTGGCGTTCTGGGCGCTCGTCATCGTCACGATTTGGCAGTCCGCCGGCTATATGATGATCATTTTCATCGCCGGCTTGATCAGCGTGCCGAAGGACATCATCGAAGCGTCTTACATCGACGGCGCGAACGGCTGGCAGCGCCTCGTCAACATGGTGATGCCGATGATGGTCCCTTCCTTCGTCGTCACCGTTTTCTTGACGCTGAAGAACGCATTCATGGTGTACGACTTGAACTTCTCGCTCACCGAGGGCGGCCCGTACGGCAGCACGAAGATGGTGTCGATGCACGTCGTCAATAAAGCGTTCATCGAAACGAATTACGGCCTCGGCCAAGCGGAAGCGATTTTGCTGTTCCTGATCGTCGCCGTAGTTACCGGTTTGCAAGTGTACTTCAGCAAAAAAATGGAGGTGCAGGCGTAATGTCGATGCGGAAATTGCTTGTTCCTTTGACGTATCTCATGCTGCTCGCCGCGTTCGTCCTGTTCACGTTCCCGTTTTTCCTCATCATCGTCAACTCGTTCAAGTCGAACGGCGAAATTCTCGAAAGTCCGTTCTCTTGGCCGACGACGTTCGATCTCGGACATTTCTCGGAAGTGATCCGCATGATGGATTTTTTCGTCACGTTCCGGAATACGTTCGTCATTACGGGCGTCAGCGTCGCGCTCATTTTGCTCTTCTCCGCGATGACGGCCCACTACTTGGTTCGGCATAACACGAAATTCAATAACGTATTCTTTATGGTGATGGTCGCGTCGATGATCATCCCGTTCCAGTCGATCATGATTCCGCTCGTTTATATTTACGGGGCGAAGCTCGGGCTGATCGAAGCGGCGCCGATGCCGCTCTTGATCGCGCTCTACATCGGCTTCGGCAGCGCGATGTCGGTCTTCATTTACCACGGCTTCATCAAATCGGTTCCGCTCGAGCTCGAGGAGGCGTCGTTCATCGACGGCTGCACGAAGCGGCAAAGCTTCTTCAAAATCGTGCTGCCGATCATGGCGCCGACGTCGGTGACGATCGGGATATTGAATGTTCTCTGGATTTGGAACGATTACCTGCTTCCGTCGCTCATTTTGGTGCAGGACAAGTATTATACGATGCCGATTAAAATGAAGGTGTTCAACGGGACGTACATGAACAATTGGGAGCTGCTCATTCCGGCCATTCTGCTCACCATTCTTCCGATCCTCATCGTCTACTTGTTCGGCCAACGGTTTATCATTAAAGGCGTTATGCAGGGAGCGATTAAATAAATGAAAAGAATCTGGTGGAAAGAAGCGGTCGCATATCAAATTTACCCGCGCAGCTTCATGGACAGCAACGGCGACGGGATCGGCGACCTGCAGGGCGTCATCGGCAAGCTCGATTATTTGAAAGAGCTCGGCATCGACGTCATCTGGATTTGTCCGATTTTCAAGTCGCCGAACGACGATAACGGGTACGATATTTCGGATTACCAAGACATTATGGACGAATTCGGCACGATGGACGATTTCGACCGGCTGCTGCGGGAGACGCATGCGCGCGGCATGAAGCTCATTCTCGATTTGGTCATCAACCATACGTCCGACGAGCATCCGTGGTTCATCGAATCGCGTTCGAGCAAGACCAATCCGAAGCGGGATTATTACATCTGGGCCGACCCGAAGAAGGACGGCTCCGAGCCGAACAATTGGGAGAGCATCTTCGGCGGGTCGGCTTGGAAATACGACGAGCGGACCGGCCAATATTTCATGCATATTTTCTCCGCGAGACAGCCGGACTTAAACTGGGAAAACCCGGCCGTTCGCCGCGATCTGTACGCGATGGTCAACTGGTGGCTGGACAAAGGGATCGACGGCTTCCGCGTCGACGCGATTTCTCACATTAAGAAAGTGCCGGGTTTCCCGGACCTGCCGAATCCGAAAAAACTGCGCTACGTTCCCTCGCTCGACGGGCATATGAACCGCGAAGGCATCCACGAGTTTTTGGACGAGTTGAAGCGCGAAACGTTCGCGAAGTACGACATTATGACCGTCGGCGAAGCGAACGGGGTGAAGGCGGAGAACGCCGATCGCTGGGTCGGCGAGAAGAACGGTGCATTCAATATGATCTTCCAGTTCGAGCATTTGGGTCTGTGGGGCAAAAGCGAGGAAGGCGGCTTGGACTTACCGGCCCTGAAGGAGACGCTCACCCGCTGGCAGAAAGGGCTGGAAGGCGTCGGCTGGAACGCGCTGTTTCTCGAAAACCACGACCAGCCGCGATCCGTGTCCACATGGGGAGACGACGCGGAGCACTGGGACAAATCCGCGAAGGCGCTCGCGGCCATGTACTTCTTGATGCAGGGGACGCCGTTCATTTATCAAGGTCAGGAAATCGGCATGACCAACGTGCAGTTCGACTCGATCGACGATTACAATGATGTCGCGATCCGGAACTTGTATGCGATCGAGACGGCGAACGGCAAAAGCCACGAAGAGATCATGCGCGTGATATGGAAGAACGGCCGCGACAATTCGCGTACTCCGATGCAGTGGAGCGCGGCGCCGAACGCCGGGTTTACGACGGGCACGCCTTGGCTCAAGGTGAATCCGAACTACGAGCGCATTAACGTCGAGCGCGCGGTCGCGGACCCGGATTCGATTTATCATTTCTATAAGAAGCTAATCGAACTGCGTAAAGCGAATCCGGTAGCGGTGTACGGCGCATACGATCTGGTTGCGGAGGAGCATGAGCACGTATACGCCTATACGCGAACGTACGGATCTGCGCGTTGGCTCGTCGTCGTCAACCTGTTCGCGGAGCATACGACGTTCCGGCTGCCGGTCGGCATCGCCTGCGAACGCGCGGAGCTGCTGCTCGCGAATTACGAGACGAAGCCCGCGATTTCTCGGGCGGAGCTCAGGAAATTGTCGCTGCGTCCGTATGAAGCACGCGTTTATCGCTTAAGCTGAAGGTAGTCGAAATCGAAGAACGCACCCCGGGAGGAAAGCGGCGTTGAAACGAACTTGGTGGAAGGAAGCCGTCGTTTATCAAGTATACTGGCGAAGCTTTTACGACACGAACGGCGACGGGTACGGCGACTTGCAAGGGGTGATCGAGAAGCTCGATTACATCCAACGCCTCGGCGTCGACGTCGTCTGGTTGAACCCCGTCTATGCGTCGCCCGACCGCGACAACGGATACGACATTTCGAACTATTATGAAATTATGCCGAAAGCCGGCACGATGGAAACGTGGGAGACGCTGCTCGCGGAAGTGCACCGCCGCGGGATGAAGCTGATCATGGATCTCGTCGTCAATCATACGTCGAATCAGCATCCGTGGTTCGTCGAGTCCCGTTCGTCGCGCGACAACCCGAAGCGGGATTGGTATATTTGGAAAGATCCGAAGGACGGAGGGCCGCCGAACAACTGGCGCTCGTATTTCGCTCCCTCCGCGTGGGAATGGGACGAGGCGACAGGGCAGTATTATTTCCATTCGTTCGCGGTGGAGCAGCCCGATTTGAATTGGGAGAACCCCGAGGTTCGCGAAGAGATCTACAAGATGATGCGGTTCTGGCTGGATAAAGGCATCGACGGATTCCGCATGGACGTGATCAACCTGCTCGCGAAGAAGGCAGGCTTCCCGGACGCCGAAAATCCGTACAACATCAGCTACCTCGGCAACAACCCGGGCATTCATGATTATTTGCGCGAGATGCACGACAGAGTGCTCAAGCATTACGACATTATGACCGTCGGAGAAATTCCGTTCGTCACGCCGGAGGACGGGCTGAAGTATGTCGGCGAGGACCGCGGCGAGCTGCAGACGCTGTTCCACTTCGAGGTCGCGGACGATATGCCGTCGTGGGATATGCTGCGATTCAAGGAGATTCAAACGAAGTGGTACGAGGGGTTCAAAGGAAAAGGCACGAATTCGCAGTTCCTGAACAATCACGACCATACGCGGCAAGTCACCCGGTACGGCAACGACGGTGCCTACCGCGTCGAATCGGCCAAGCTGCTCGCGACGATGATTCATACGCTGCCGGGCATTCCGTATGTATTTCAGGGCGAGGAAATCGGCATGACCGGCGTCCGTTTCGACTCGATCGAGCAGTATAACGATATCGCGATGCGGAACCGGTATTTCGAAGAGGTGGCCAAGGGACGCGATCCGGAAGAGGTGCTGCGCAGCCTGCAGCCGCTCAGCCGCGACAATTCGCGCACGCCGGTGCAATGGAACGACGCTCCGCATGCAGGGTTTACGACGGGCACGCCTTGGCTGCCGGTCAACCCGAATTATAAGGACATCAATGTCGAGCGGGATTTGGCGCGGCCGGATTCGGTGTTTGCTTATTATCAGAAGCTGATCGCGATGCGCAAGAAGCATCCCGTGATGGTGTACGGCGACTACGAGGACTTGTCGGCTGGCGATCCGCACTTGTACGTCTATACGCGCAGCTTGGACGGCGAGCGGTGGCTCATCGTGCTGAACCATGCGGATCACGAGTCGCGATTCACGCTGCCCGACGGCTTCGACGAAGCGGGCAAGCAGCTCCTGCTGGCCAACTACGCGGACGTGCGGGAGGAGGATCCGCTCGACGGGGCGATGCTCGGACCGCACGAGGCGCGGATTTATAGAATGTAAGATAGAAGCACTCCCAGCGTTGCGGCGTTTCTTATGAACGTTCGCTCCGGCGCTGGGAGTTTTTGCGTTTACGGAGTATGCGATGCGACAACGACGAGACCATTCGCGCTCGTCCGGGTCAACAGCTTCGCTGAGCTGGCGAACGGCGCCGCGCGAAGCTCGGCTTCGGCAGCATGAAAGAGAAGCCGTTTCTCGTCGGACAATGTCAGCATGAATTCGCCGTTGCCGAGCGCACCGACGTCCAGCCATTCGTCTAGTTCGACCGTCAGGTTCAGCGGAACGCTCCGGTCCGTTGCGGCGTCGTAGACGCTCCAGGAGCCGTCCGCTTGTCGAAGCAGCTTTCCGCCCGACAGCGGCATCCATCTTTCGCTCTCCGGCAGCTCGGTTCTCGCTCCTTCGTTCCATGCCATGATGAATGCCGAGGGCCGGGCTGTTGGATCGCCGGGCGCGTGGTCTTCCCAGAACATCGTAGTTTCATCGACGAAGGTTACGGGCAGCTTAAATCTTACGCCGTCCCACGCCATGCCCTCCGGCGCGAAGAAGGCGTCGTTCACGACCCGGGGCTGGTCGCTGGCGAGATGGTCGAACAGGTAAAGATCGACGGGCGCGGCGCCCTTGTTATCGTGATCGGCCGCCGCGACGATCAGTTTTCCCGATTCGCGCTCGTAAGCGAACGACATGACCGCGGGAGTTTCCGATCTCGACCAAATGATGCGCCGCTGTCCGGTTTGTACATGATATTGAATGATCGAATGGTCCGCTTCGTACAACAGGGTGTGCTCATCGATCCATTCGGGGGTTTCCGCGCCGGTCAGCGTCTTGACCCTCGTTCCGTCCCGCGTCAGCACTGTATAGGTCGGCGTCAGAATGGATTCGTTCGATCGGAGCTCCTCGGCGAGGAGCAACGCTCCCCCAGGGGCCGGGTCGACGAGGGTATATGAGATGAGAGACTCGAACAGCGGCGTTGTTCGGCCGGATTCCGCTTCGACAAGGGTGTATTGTTTCGGACGCGTGAATTGGAAGCGTAGGTGTCGCAATGCGTCCTCTTGTTCGAAGTGTACGATGCCCTGTGCCGTTTTGGCCCCGTAAAAATCGATAACGAATTCTTCGTATGGCGCTTGCGGTCCGTAAGTCTCATCCGCCCGCAACGAGAATGTAAGCGATTGGTCGGAATGCCACTCGAACGTGCGCAGGAGATCCGGCAGCCGAGACTTCAACATTTGCTCCACGAAATCGCGGTCCACTTTTTGCGAAAAACGGACATGATAAGTATAGGTCTCGCCATAATCGAGGTACTGGCGGATGCCGTCGGCGCGATGTTCCGTTTCGTGCTCGAACTGCGGCTCGATGCTGTACGTCAGCGGTTCGTAGCGCTCTAGGCGGAACGCCGCAGGCTCCTTGCTTTCACCATACCGGATGGCGAGCGTTCCGCTGGGCTCCGGCGGACGGATTTCGAGACGCAAGATGTTCGGAAGCTCGGCGTTGGCGTACAACGTGATTACGTCGAAGCTATCGTCGTTCGGGCCGAACTGGGCGGACAACCGATTCGCTTCGAGGCGTCGCAAATCGTCCGTCGTCGTATTCAGTCGTTCGATATAAGGAAGCTGTATTTCGCAAAGCAGCGTTTCGCCTTGATAGTAAATGACGCTGCCCGGCGTGTACTCGCGGTATTCGCATACAAGCGAACCGTTCCATGTTTCGAGCGCCTCTAGGATCGTTGCGGCGGCGTTCTCACCGGCAGCGGCGGTGTTTTCTTGCTGCGTAGTCGTTACGGCAGGAGGGATGTCGGCGACCGGAGGCGAGTCGCCTGACCGATTTTCCACTACGTCGGCACCCGAAGGCGCGAAGCATCCGGCCAGCGGCATGCATATTATAAGAAGCTGTGCGATCTTCTTCTTCAAGTTCGTTGCGCCTCCTTTATTCCGTCCCGTTGGATCAGGCAACCATTAGACGCTCTCGGAAATCGAAAGGTTCCTTACTCGCCATTCATTTGGATGGTTTTTCCGGTTGTGCTGGGTTGAGGGGCGTGATATATTGTTCTTCCGGCCGCGAGAGCGGCGGCGGCGAGCAAGAGGCCGAGGCGACGGTAAGAAATTACCAGTTGCAATGAGATGTCCGAATATGATATATTCAAATTCCGGTCGCGAAAAGCGAATCGGACAAGCAAGAAGGCAAGACAAGCTTGCTCCTTGAAAACTGAACAACGAGCGCATACGCGCTGTGAGCAATCACAGCAAAGTTTTAAAGCTAGCTTGTAATGAGCATAGACGAACTACCCTTTTTGGAGAGTTTGAT
>NZ_DASQNA010000021.1 GCF_035645195.1 Paenibacillus sp.
GTTGCCGCCGTCGATGATGATGTCGCCTTGGTCGAGATGCGGCAGCAGCGATTCGATCGTCTTGTCCGTCGGCTCGCCCGCTTTGACCATGATCATGATTTTGCGCGGCGTTTCGAGCGCGTTCACGAACTCTTCGACGGAGTAACAGCCGACGAGGTTTTTGCCCGCCGCTTCTTCCACGAGCTCCTTCGTCTTCTCCGGCGAACGGTTGTACACCGCGACGGAGAAGCCTTTGCTTTCCATGTTAAGCGCGAGGTTCTTGCCCATGACGGCAAGACCGACGACGCCGATTTGCTGTTTCGACATGTTCATCATCCTTTTTGTATGTAAATATAGTTCCTCATCCTTTGGTACATCCCCCTTATTTTACACAAATGCTCGTACAGTTCCAAGAATAACGAATTTACCGGCGGTAAGACGCGGTCTGCCGAGCCAAAGCAAAAAAACGGCCGGGCCGCCTTCCGGCAGCCGGGCCGCATATTCGTTCGGGGGACGAGCCCGTTTACATTTCTAATAAAAGCATTTCTTGGCGCAGCTCTTCGAGTTTCGCTCGGCACGAGTCGGCGGCGGCCCGATTGCCTTCTGCAAGCGCTTCCGCCAGTAAAGCCAGCTCGTAGTCGATTTCCAGCCGCAGCGTCGGAATTCGCTCTTCCGCGCGCGTCGACCGGAACGCCTTCGCGATATCCTCGAGCGTCACGCCCGAATCCCTTTGGTACACCACTTTATGCTCCACCCCGGAAATTTCCACCATGCGGATGATTTCCCCGAACATAATGTTCTCGATCACGATTTGTCGATCGCGGAACCGTTTGACGACGGCATGCCCGCGAGTCGCCCCGATCATGCGCTCCATCAGCTCGACGAGCTTCTCGTCGCGGAACGAGTAATTGCCGACGAGCTTGAACCGGTCGCCGACGCGCTGAAATTTCATTTTGACCAGCCTGCGTCCCGTCCGAATCGAGGCGATGAAGTGAGCTTCGTTCTCCGACCAGTACAGCGAATACCCTTCTTGAATCAGAGACTTGATGAAGTTATGGATTGTCCGGCGATCGAATCGCAAATCCAAGTTGCAATACTCCACTTCAAAGCTTTTGTTCACGGCAATCCCCTCCCAAGCTGCTAAAGAAAGATAGTGACGGAATTTTCTGAATAATCTTTCTTTCCTTTTATACTATACTGATTTGTATGAATTGGCAACTTGGTTTATGGGCCTAATTTTCGTAAAATGAAGAAATGATTTTGTCATACGCCTGCATTCGGGGGGACATCGCCATGGCACGATTCTCACTTACGGCACGTCCGCCCGACGACGCGCGGGGAGGCAACGAAGACCTACATAACGGAGGATGACCAAATGAGTTTTACGGGGTTTACGCAGGAGGATTTCGATACGTTTTTGATCGAGGGGTTAGAACAACGGATGGCTGCCATTCGGGAACGCATTCAACCGAAATTCCGCGCCGTCGCCGAGCAAGTCATCGAGGAATTGTCCGCGCGAACCGGGCAAGACATGCACCTCCACATCGCCAAACACGCCAGACGAACGGTGAACGCCCCGGTCGACACGTGGATGGCCGTAAGTCATAACAAGCGCGGGTACAAGCAATATCCGCATTTTCAAGTCGGCTTGTTCGACGACCAGCTGTTCATATGGCTTGCGCTTATATACGAAGTCGCGGACAAGCAGCGCATCGCGGACACGTTGTTAGCGAACCAAAGGGACTTATACGAGCGGATTCCGGACGATTACAGCATTTCGATCGATCATATGAAGAAAGCGGCTCTTGCCAAAAATTCGCTGTCCCCGGAGGAGTTCAAGGAATTATTCGTTCGATTTAAAAATGTGAAAAGCGCGGAACTTCTGATCGGGAGAGTGTTGAAAGCGGACGATGCGGTTAAGCTTGGGGGCGGTTTGGTCGACGTGGTAAGGGACACGTTCGCGCAATTAACTCCGATTTACAAGGTTATACAGTAACTTCCGCGCCGGCGCCGGGCATTACCGGCCATTCCGGTTGGCGGAAAACAGCAGACGCCTCCACGGCGGCCGGACGAATCCGGCGCCGGGAGGCGTCTAACGTATGGCGGCGAATGCGAATCACTTCGCCGCGGGAGCGGCCGCGATCGTGCCGCGCCTTGCCAAAAACCGCTGCAGCAGCAGCATCGCGCCGAGCGAAATGGCGGCGCCGGCGAAAAACGGCAGCGCGCTCTTCAGCTCGAACAACCCTCCGGCGACGAGCGGCCCCGCGATGCGGCCGAGGCTGTCCATCGACGAGCTGAGCCCCCCCGTTACGCCTTGGCCGGCCTGCGTCGTCTGCGTAATGAGCGACGTGACGCAAGGCCGCAGCAGCGAGTTGCCGACGGCGAACACGCTCATGAACAGCGAGGCGGTCCAGACGTCGCTCGAGAACAGCAGCAGGACGAAGCCGAGCGCCTGCACCGTCAGCCCGACGCGGATCAGCGTCGGCTCCGTGCCCGGCTTCGCGTAACGGCGAATGAAGCCCCCCTGCACGAGCGCGCCGACGATGCCGCTGACGAGGAACATGACGCCCATGTCGCGGGGCGTCGCTTCGAACCGCTCCATCTGGAAATACTGCAGCGTCGATTCAAGACCCGCGAGCGCGAACGTCAGCACGAACAGGAGCACGAACAAATACGCGATCGGCCCCTGGAACGCCGACCATCGCGACGGACGCGGGCCCGCGTCCGCCCCCCGGCGCCTCTCCGGCGGAAGCGACTCCTTCAGAACGAAAATCGCGAAGCCGAAATTGAGGAGCGCGAGCGCGGCCGCGGCGAAGAACGGCGTCGCGAGCCCGAAGCCGCTGAGCAGTCCGCCGATGCCCGGGCCGAAAATAAAGCCGAGCCCGATCGACATGCCGACGAGCCCCATGGCGCGCGTCCGCTTCTCCGGCGTCGTGATGTCCGCGACGTAGGCGACGGCGCACGACGTCGTCGCGCCCGAGAAGACGCCGCCGAGCACCCGCGATATGTACATCAGCGCGAGATTGCCCCCCGAAAGCCCGAAGACGAGGAAGCTGACGCTGAAGCCGAGCACCCCGATCGCGAGAACGGGCTTCCGCCCGATCCGGTCCGACAGCGAGCCCCACAGCGGAGAAAGCACGAACGACGCCGCAGAATATACCGCAAGCATGACGTATAAGTGAAATCGCTCCGCCCCGGAGCCGACGATCATTTCGGGCAGTACCGGAATAATGATGCCGAACCCTAAAAACACCGTAACCAACATAATCATGATGACGCCCATCCGTCTATCCATGCCGATCCTCCATCGCTTCTCTCCTGTTGTCCGCGTGATACTCGTCTATCGTACCATATCCGTTTTTCGGAAGGAAATGAACAGATAGAGGACAAACAGCGCGGCGAGCGCCGCGCCGCTGAGCAGGAACGGCGCGCGGCGGCTCGCGTGCTCCCACGCCCAGCCGGACACGATCGGGCCGATCACGAACCCGGTGCCTTCGATCGCAAGCGCGGCGCCCCACGCGGCCCCGCGGAGATCGTCCGGAATCGCGCGGGCGACGAACGCGTTCCACGACGGGATGAGCAGCGCGTAGCCGAAGGCGACGGCGGCGACCGCCGCGTACAGCTGCGGCCGGGTGTGCACGGCCGCGAAATACGCCGTCGCCGCCGCGGCGGCCGGGACGCCGACGAGCAGCAAGGGGCGGGGGCCGAGCCGGTCGGAGAGTCTGCCCGCGACCAGCAGCAGGCCGAGCGTCGCCGCGCCGCCCGCGAGCAGCAGCGTGCTGAACTCGCCGGCGGTGAGCCCCAGCTCCTCGCGCGCGTACAGCGTCACGACGGGCGTCAGCAGGCCGAGCGCCAGCGTCTGCAGGAACATGGCGGGCACCAGCAGCCGGCTCCCCCGCAGCCGGCGGACGGCGCAGGCGATGCCCGAGAGCAGCCCGCGGACGCCGGCGCCGCTCGCCGGCGCCTCCTCCGCCCGCCGCGGCGCGCCGGGCGGCAGCAGCAGGGCGAGCAGCAGCGCCGCCGCGGCGAAACCGAGCAGCAGCGGGAACGCGCCCGCCATCGCCCCGCCGCCCGCCAGCCAGCCGACGGCGACCGGGCCGGCTCCCGTGCCGGCGAAGGAGGCGACATAGACGGCGGACAGCGCCGAGCCGCTGCCTTCGCGGCCCGCCGTCTCCGTCGCGCCCGCGGCGGCGCACGGCCACAGCGGCGACGTGCCCGCCCCGAGCAGCAGACAGCCGGCGAGCAGCGCCAGCGGGCCGTTCGCCGCTGCGAGCAGCGCCACCGCGAGCACGGTGACGGCGAGCCCGAGCGCCATCGGCAGCCGGTAGCCGTACCGGTCGAGCATGCGTCCGACCGGCGCGCGGCACGCGTTGTCGCCGACGTATTGCAGCGCGAATGCGAACCCGAGCGCCGAGGCCGACAGCCCGAGCTTTCCGCTCGCGTACACGGGCAGCACCGCGACGAGCAGCGCCCCTTTCACGAACTCCACGAGCGCCATCGCGATCAGCAGCTTCATAAGGAAGCCGCTTCGTACGCGGGGCGGCGCATACCGCCGCGCCTCCATCGCCATCCCCCCTTTTTCCGGTCTTGGCAACACTCGTTCGTTCGGTTATTTTCGCCCGCCGGAGCCACACTATATGCGATAAAAATTCGTTCTTGAAACATCTCCCTTTTTTGCTATACTCAAATCTATTGTGCATATTTCAATTCGAACGCAGGAAGGGGCGATTCCCGTGGACCAAACCCGCACACCGCTGTTTGACGCGCTGCTTTCGCATGCCGCGAAAAATCCGTTGCAATTTCATATCCCCGGACATAAGAAAGGCGTCGGGATGGACCCGCAGTTTCGCTCGTTCATCGGCGACAACGCCTTATCGATCGACCTGATCAACATCGCGCCGCTCGACGATTTGCATCAGCCCTCCGGCGCCATCTTCGAAGCGCAGCGGCTCGCCGCCGAGGCGTTCGGCGCCGACCATACGTTCTTCTCCGTGCAGGGAACGAGCGGCGCCATCCAGACGATGATCATGTCCGTCTGCGGCCCCGGCGAGAAAATCATCGTTCCGCGCAACGTGCATAAATCGGTCATGTCGGCGATCATTTTCGCGGGCGCGCGCCCCGTGTTCTTGTCGCCGGCCATGGACGAACAGCTCGGCATCGCTCACGGCGTGACGACGCGCTCCGTACGGCGGGCGCTCGAACGTCATCCCGACGCGAAGGCCGTGCTCGTCATTAACCCGACATATTTCGGCATCAGCGCGAACTTGAAGGAAATCGTCGACCTCGCCCACTCGTACGACGTGCCGGTGCTCGTCGACGAAGCGCACGGCGTACACATTCATTTCCATGAGGATCTGCCGCTGTCCGCGATGCAAGCCGGCGCCGACATGGCCGCGACGAGCGTCCACAAGCTCGGGGGCTCGCTGACGCAAAGCTCCGTGCTGAACGTCAAGGGCGACCGCGTCAATCCGAAGCGGGTGCAGGCGATCTTGTCGATGCTGACGACGACGTCCACCTCGTATTTGCTGCTCGCCTCGCTGGACGCGGCAAGGCGCAGCCTCGCCCTGCACGGCAGGGAGATGGCCGAGCGCGCGCTCGGACTGGCGCGGCTCGCCCGCGAGAAAGTCAACGAAATTCCGGGCCTCCACTGCTTCGGCGAAGAAATTCTCGGCTCCGAAGCGACGTTCGATTACGATCCGACGAAGCTGACGATCCACGTCCGCAAGCTCGGCATTACCGGGTACGACGCAGAGAAGCGGCTGCGCGAGCGGTACAACATCGAAGTCGAAATGAGCGACATGTACAACATTCTGTGCATCGTGACGCCCGGCGACTCGGAAGAAACGATTCTAAAGCTCGTCGACGCGCTGTACGGCATCGCGACGGAACAGGCGGGCGCCGCCGAAGTGCGCAACGTCATCGTCAAGACGCCGAAAATTCCGACGCTCGCTCTTTCCCCGCGGGACGCGTTCTACGCGGAAACCGAATCGGTGCCGCTGCTCGAAGCGGACGGCCGCATCATCGCGGAGTTCATCATGGTGTACCCGCCGGGCATTCCGATTTTGCTGCCGGGCGAAGTGATCTCGCAGGAGAACATCGAGTACATTTCGGAGCACGTCGAAATCGGTCTGCCGGTGCAAGGCCCCGAAGACAAAACGATCCGCAACGTCAAAGTCATCGTCGAAGAAAAGCCGATCTACGCATGATGTTTGCCCTGTACGCGCCTGAACGCGCGAAAAAGCCGCGCCCCTCGAACGGGGCGCGGCTTTTTCATGGAGACTCCGCGTCAATATTGCTCTTTCAAGTCCAAATGAGGCAAGCGCTGGCGCAAAATGACGGCGAGGTCTTCCGCCTCCTCCGCTCCCGACAGGGAGAAAATGCGCTGCAAATGTTCCGTATTCGCCAAATCGTCGGCCGACAGGAGCGAGGATCGGCCCGTCTGCATGCATACGACCAGCGGTTTGCCGAAAAACCGGTTTGTGTAAACGATTGCGAAATCGTACCGGGCTCGTTCCGTTGCGTAACCGAAAAAGTCGACTTTCGTTTGCTCCGACTCGTCGTATAAACGGTCAAACATGGCGTTCATCCTCCTTCATCCTTCTGGTCGGAATAGGCCGCTGCGCGGACGGCGCGGTAAACCCGAACCGAACGGCTGCGCGCCTCAAAGCGCGATGCCTTGTGTTTCCACTATACGAGATGCAGCGAAATCAAGCAAGCCGGAAACCTGCCGCGTCGTTGTCACCTTTGGATAAACCTGTTAATATGGAACCAACAGAACGCAAAGTAGGTGTAGCGGGCACATGAGTCAGAGCGCGTATTTATATTTCGTGGAAGGCTCCGCCGTGACGTCCTTGACGTTGGACGAACTGAAGGAGCAGCTGAACCGGTACCGGGAACAGGTCGAGAAAACCGGGCAGCAGCTGGATTGGAATTATGCGGGCGCCGCGTTTCCGTACACGTTCGAATCGAAGCCGGAAGGCGAAGGCGTCTGGTTTTACCTGAAAGGCGTTAACGAACTGTACAAGTACATCGTGTTCGGCGTCGGCTCCAAAGCGAAGGACGATGCGGTAACGCACTACGTGCAGGTCGTGCTGCCCGACGGCAGCACGCACGGCGACAAAGCGAAGGCCAACGAATTTTGCAAATATTTGGCCCGCCATTTGAAAGCCGAGCTGCATTTGTTTAACGGGCGCGTCATGTACTTCAATCCGCGGAAGTAACAACGGCGCGGCCATGGAGACGAAAAATCCCCCCGGACGCAGCGCTCCCCCATCCTGCGATGGCTGCAAGCGCCGCGTCCGAAGGGGATGTCCCTTCGCGGCTCGCGTTACTCTTCTTCTTGCTCGAGCAGCTCGTTGTAAATGTCGATGACCGCGTTCCACTCGTCGTCGTCCTCGATGTTCGCCAGCACGACCTCGTCGCCGTCCTGCTCGATGCGCAGGATCAGTCCGTCCGCCTCCGCGTCGTTGCGATCGATCAGCACCACATATTCGTTCTCCGCGTAATCGAACGTGTATACGGGAACGAGCTCCCGCTCCACGCCGTTCTCGTCGGTGACGACGTATATCGCTTCTTCTTCTTCTCCGGCCGCTTCGCGGTGATTGTCCGTCATGTGCCGACTCCCTTCCATGCGTTCTCTGTTGAAGTGTTGCCCGGTTCGTTCGAATTATTCTTTCTTCATCGCGAGAATCGCCTTTTCGCTCAGCAGCTCGAAGTCGTTCTCTTCCGAACGTTTAATGTAAAACTTAACTTTATACTGCCCCGTCGTTTTGAAATCGATTTTGAACGGGGACGTCGTATACCAGAACATGTCGCGGTTTTCTTCGGTCATTTTGTACACTTGAGTATCCAGCGTCGCGCCGCTCGGGTCGACGACCGTCGTCTTGATCGAATGGGCTCGCGTTTTCAAATTCTCGACCTGCGCAAACACGTAAAATTCGTAAGTGCCCAGGAAAACGTTGCCGAACGGTTTCATCGCGTTCTTGTCGCCCGTAAACAGCAGCAGATGCACGTTCGGTTTATAAATATGTACTCCGTCCCCATCCGATTTGATCAAGGCTTGCAGCGTATCGGACAATGCGCGAACCGGCAAGTATGTTCTCCCGTCGATTTGCAGGCCGCCGCCTTCCACTTCCGATCCGTTCGCGAAAACTCGCACTTTTTTCCCTTTCCACGTCTGGATCATATCCTCGGCGCCGGCCGTAGCGCCGCCCGCAAGCGACAGGGCAAGGATGCATAGCGCAATGTTCCGGATTTTCATGCGGATTCCCTCCAAAATTTCGTTGCACCCCTTTATACTCGCACGGAATGCGAGAGTTGCGGTCGAGCGCAAACTTTCTTTAGGGAGGATCCGTTTGGCAAGGGCATACAAGGAAATCAAATCCAAATAATAGCACGATTTACCTGAGTTGTAAACGATTTTTGGCGCGAACAGAATGATGTTCGTTTCCCGAAAAGAATAAGATAAGATGATTCTATTGGATATAGGGTAAAGGAAGAGAGACATGGAGAACGCCACCATCGAAAAAGAGTTCGCAAAACTAAAAAAGATGCTGGAATCCACCGCCGAAAAATATAAATACGATTTTCGGCATCCCGATGTGCTGGCGATCAGCAAACGTTTGGACAAAGTCATCGTTCGCATGATGGCCAATAAGTAATGTCATAATCAATTATTCAAACCGGGCCGAAAGGCGCGGTTTTTTTATCGTTATAGCATGCGGGGAAACCTGCCCGCAGCCCGAGAATCGGATCGCAATACCTTTCGTTTTTTAACTTAATATGGTAAGGTGGAAGTGCTACGTTGGTCCTGCAGGGAGGTCGGCAAGTGAGTCTACATATCCAAATGATCGGTACGGGCAACGCCTTCGCCAAAAAATATTTCAACAACAATGCGATCGTTTCCGCGAACGGATACCGCCTGCTGATCGATTGCGGCATTACGGCGCCGTACGCGCTTCACCGGCTCGGCGTCCCGCTTACGGACTTGAACGCCATTTTGATCACTCACGTTCACGGCGATCATGTCGGCGGCTTGGAAGAGATCGCGTTCCGCATGATGTACGTCCATCGCCGCAAGCTAACGCTGTATGTGCCTTCGGCGATCGTCCGGCCGTTATGGGAGAACGCGCTGAAAGGCGCGCTCGAAGACCGGAGCTCCAATTGCGATTCCTTGGATTGCTATTTCGACGTCCGCCCGCTCGATCCCGGCGTTCCGGTCCCGCTTCATGAAGGGCTGACCGTGGAGCTTATGCCGACGAAGCATATTCCGAACAAGCCGAGCTTCTCGGTGCTCCTGAACGACAGCGTGTTCTACACGTCCGATATGACGTTCGATCCGCATCTTCTCTCCCGGCTGGTCGAGACCGGCCGATGCAAGCATATTTTGCATGATTGCCAGCTCGTCGGTCCGGGAACGGTGCATGCGACGCTCGACGAGCTGCTTACGCTTCCCGAATCGCTTCAGGAGCGCGTTTGGCTGATGCATTACAACGACAACCGCGACGATTTCCTCGGGAAAACCGGCAAAATGCGCTTTATCGAGCAGCAGGTTCCCTACGAATTCGAATAGCCGATGCGCGCATGCGAAAAGAGCCGCCCCGCTTGCAAAAGCGGAGCGGCTCTTTGTCGTTGTTAGAACGGCGGCAGGGCGTCCAAATTGTTCGTCGGGTCGCCGTCCGCGTCGCCGCGAATGTACGTCTCCCCGTCGCGCCCCTTGAAGGCGTTCGCCCCGGCGATCGCCCCCGCCTGCACCTCTTGAAGCGCTTGCTCGTAGTCCAGATCCCTGCCCGAGGACGTCCGAAACGCGGTAATGTCGCCGTCGCCGTTTTTGCGGACGGCGACGAACGTTTCCCGCTCGTTCGAT
Organism: Paenibacillus sp.; assembly: GCF_035645195.1. Classification (NCBI taxonomy): domain Bacteria; kingdom Bacillati; phylum Bacillota; class Bacilli; order Caryophanales; family Paenibacillaceae; genus Paenibacillus; species Paenibacillus sp. Next base: position 9,845 of record NZ_DASQNA010000021.1, read on the forward strand.
CGCGCCATGCACATCCCTCCTTAGGCGGTTAGGATGCCCGCGGCGCACGAGCGTATACGATCCCTTATATGAGCGGCTTCGTCATCCGCACATGCGGAATGCCCGCGTCGAGGAACGTCTCGGGCGACACCGCGGCGTACCCGAGCGAACGATAGAACGGCTCGGCTTGGCACTGCGCGTCGAGCAGGCTGTTCGTAAATCCTTCTTCTTTCGCCCACGACTCCAAGGCGAGCATCAGCTCGCGTCCGACGCCGCGGCCGCGGTACGTCCGCCGAACGGCGATGCGCTGCATTTTGGCCGTATCCGGCTTATAGGCGATAAACCGGCCCGCCGCCGCCGGCTCTCCGTCGATCTCGAGCAGCAGATGGCGCGCCGAAGCCGGCGACGCGTCGTACTGATCCATCTCTTCCTCCCGAGGCACGCCCTGCTCGTCGACGAACACCTCGAATCGAATGTCCAGCGCTTTCCGGAGCGCTTCTTCCGTATCGATTTTTATGACTTTCATGATGCGGACCTCCCGGGTGCGAATTGTAAAAGTCATCCTGCATTCCACTTGCACATATTGGTAAAGAAGACCTATAATAATAGGCAAAAGTATACTTGAGACTCACCGAACAGGGCAAATCCGACGAAAGCCGGAGACGCAAAGCCACGGGCCTACAACGACTGTCTCGTCGTCACGGCAGCCGGGTTGCCGAAGCAGAGCCGACGATGCATGTCCTTCGTCCGCCTTCGGCGGACGTTTTGTTTTTTTCGAACGAAGATTCCCAGGGGGCTGGAGCTCATGTCATGGCTGCAAATGTCCGACAACGTCCATCATCATCAGAAGAACGCCGTCGCCGTCGGCTGTAAAATTTCGATCGAGAAAGACGGCTTCATCGCGACCGGAGTCGTCAGTTACGTCGAAGGCGACATTATCGAAATCGAGCTCCCGCAGTCGAAACAATATAAGCCCGGGGATCCCGTCAAGTTGACCGCCTACTCCACGAACGGCTTCCAGACGCTTCAGTCGTCCGTCGTGGCGAAAGACATCGGCATGGTGATGGTGCTCAATCCCCCGGAAAATCAGCGCCTTGCGCAGCGCCGCCAGCATCCGCGCATCGACGTGAACGAGTCCGGCAAGCTGACCGCGGTCCGCTGGTCGAAAGGCGGCGACAATAAGCTCGAAGAGCCGCTCCTCATCTCCATCCGCAATTTCAGCTTAGGCGGCATCGGCTTCGTCGCTGCGCGGGACCCGGGCATTCAGCCGCTTATGCAGGCCGAGGCGCTGCTTGATTGGAACGGCGGCGTCTTCTGCACGATCGAGGTCTCCCGGAGACAGCCGGTCGAAGACGGCCTGTACGTCGGGGCCCGCTTCTTGGATATCGGCGCAGAGCATTTGCAAGCGCTGCGCGGATACATCCTGCGCACGCAAATCAAGCAGCGAGCGAAACGCCGCCTCGACGAGCTGACCGCGATGTGACGCCGCCGGGCGGTCCGCTCGCTTAGCGCCGTTCCTTCGCCGCATCATCCTCCGGCGTCAGCACCGCGAGCGGCAGCGCCGTTTCTTCGCCGCCGCGGCCCCAAACGCCCCACCCCATCACGCCGTTCACGTACCGGAGCGTAAAGATGTCGTCGGCATCTTCGACGCGATACCGTCCGGGCGGGAACGATCGGCTTCTCGCGGCATACGACCGGGCCATCAGCCACTTTTGCCGCAGCACGTCCCTCTCGCCCTCGAGCCGGCTCGCTTCGAGTTCCTTCGCCAGCCGGTCGATTTCCGAGCGCAGCTCGTCCTCCGTCATTTCGCTGAACCGTTTCAAACGCTTCGTCCCCCTTTCTCGTATGTCTTCTATTGTTTCTTATCCGGCCGCGCATTTCAACCGTCCGGGTCCGCCGGTCCGCCGCGCGCGCGAAAAAGGGCCGCCGTCAGCCCGTCGGCTGCGGCAGCCCTTGCGCAAAAATCGCTTTGCCGTTATTCCGCCGCGACCGGGAAGCCCATCGTCGTCGCGAGCGTGTTCGCCGGCTGCGTCGCGTCCATCCGGCTGTACTGCACGATGATCGGCACGTCGCTGCGCACCTCCATCGCGTACGGCACGCCGACCGGAATCGACTCTCCGTTCTTTTCGAGCGAGCTCGTGCGCACATGCGCCGTCCGGCGCCCGCCGACGCGCACTTCGACGTTCTCGATCGGGTCGCGGTCCTCGAAATAGACGGTAACCAGCAAATTCGCGTCCGCTTCGTTCGTATTAAGCACGCAAATCGACTCATGGCTCGTCAGCGAGCCCGTGCTGATCGGCGGGATGTACCCGTCCGGAATGTACCATACTTTGTAACCGTTTGCCGCCATAAATGTTACCTCCTATGTACTGTGAATGAATGTGCCGGAATCAAGGCGGGAATCACGCCGGGAACCAACGTTCTCTTACAAACTCCAACCCGATGCGCCGTTGCGCCGATTCGACCGCGTGGCCGGTAAACGGATAAATCTCGAGCCGCTTATCCTCCGATGCCGCCGCGTGGTACGCCGGGAAAATTTGCTCCGGCATGCAGACGGTATCCTTAAGCCCGACGGACATGAGCAGCGGATGGCGAATGCGCTTCACCAAATGAAGCATATCGAAATAGCTTAACGTGCGCAGCGCCGCCGGCAGCTTCTCGGGAAACCTCCGCAAGAAATCGGCCACCTCCGTCAAGGAACCGGTCGAGTGGAGCACGCCGTGATCCATGTGGCACATGTTCGGAATGTCCGCGACCGTGAGGCCGATGGAGCGGTGCAGCGCCGAGACGAGCAGCGCCAATCCGCCGCCTTGACTGCCGCCCACGGCGCCGAGCCGGCTCGCGTCCAGTTCGGGCTGCTCCGCCATCCACTGCGCCGCGCGCAGCGCGTCGATCGCGAGCGCTTTGTAATAGCAGCGATCCGGATCGAGCAGTCCCTGCGTAATCCAACCGCGGGCCATCCCGAAATCGGTGCCGAGCCGGTTGCCCGTCTCCCCGCCTTGTCCGCGCACGTCGACGGCGAACACGGCGACGCCCATCAGCACCCAATGCGCATACGCCTCCGGCTCTCCCTTGCCCCCTGTATAACCCGGGAACGTCAGCACGCACGGGAACGGGCCCTCCGCGAACGCCGGCAGCAGCAGCATGCCGCGAATCGTCGTGTCCGCGAAGCTTTCGTACGACACTGCGTACGCTTTCATTCCGGCGAGCGGCGTTGCCAGCGGCGCGCGGGTCGAGCGGAACGGAGCCTCCAGCGCCTCCCGTTCGGTCCGTTCCCAGAACGCGTCCAAATCCGGGGGCGGCTCGCTCGAAGGGCGTAACCGGTGCAGCTCTTCGATTCGTTTGTCGATTGCGTTCAACAGCCTGCTCTCTCCTCGTCCAAAGGTATAAGCAACTGTTTCCATTGTACTCCGGTTACGCCAACAAACAACCCCCTTTTTTCGAAGAATACAAAAAAGCCCGAGCCGTAAGGCCCGAGCTTTTTCGTCTAGGAGGAAATTCATTCGAATTATCGACCAGCCAAGGTTTGTTCCGCGATTTGAACGAGACGGCGCGTAATGTGACCACCGATCGCTCCGGTGTCGCGAGTTGCCATATAGCCGTAGTACCCGTCTTGCGGAATCTGAATGCCGAGTTCTTGCGCTACTTCGAACTTCAGTTGCTCGAGTGCCTGCGATGCTTGCGGCACTACCAAGTCGTTCGAGTTGTTAGAACCTGTACCCATGGTGTCACCTCCCCTTGCTGTAGTAAACCTATTTTTCTTCGAAAACGGGGGATGTATGCGCGAAAAAGCTGGCAATTTACGCCATTTCAAATGGCAAGGAGGATAGGCACCGTCCCGGAAACAAGAAAAAACCCTTGCGGGAAGCAAGGGTTCAGGTCTAGCTTATCGGCGGGCCAACGTTTGCTCCGCGATTTGTACGAGGCGGCGAGTAATGTGACCACCGATCGCTCCGGTGTCGCGAGTCGCCATATACCCATAGTACCCATCTTGCGGAATTTGAATGCCGAGTTCTTGCGCTACTTCGAACTTCAGTTGCTCGAGTGCCTGCGATGCTTGCGGCACTACCAAGTCGTTCGAGTTGTTAGAACCTGTACCCATGGTGTCACCTCCCTTGCTGTTGGTAACTCTATTTTCTTACGGATGCCGCTTTTCTATTCCTAGCGAACGGCTTCCAATTGTGTCCAGCGGAAAATAAAAAAAGCGGGTTTCCCCGCTTGGACGAGCCGTTACCGGCCCTTCGCCGGCTATGTCGTTTCCTTCCTCCGGACGACGACGTTGGCGCCGTCCCACTCGATGACCGCGCCGAGCAGCTCGCCGATCAACCGGGCGGGCACGTACGACGTATTGTCAATGAGCAGCCCTTCTCCGATCCGGACGCCGTCGACGACGACGCCGATTCTCGCTTGCACGGCGGGCAAATCGCCGGCGGCCTCCACTTCCGCGGCCGACACCGCTCTAGGCGGCGCGTACGGGTGCCCGATGTGGCTGCAGAACGCGCGCACGACCGCTTCCGCGTATTCTTTCCAATGCGTCCGCAGCTGTTCGACGTCGTCCCGCTTCGAATCCGCGAAACCGTACTCGATAATTACCGTCTCGACGCCGCCCGTCTCCCGGTGCATAAAATAATAGTCGCGGTTCGGATTGCCCGGCAGCGTACGGGTAAAGACGCGGCGCAAATTTTGCCCGCTCTCGCGAATCGCCTCCGCGATGGCGCGAGCCAGTTTTCCGTCCGAATGGATGGAATGAATCGTCTCGACCCCGTCGCCGCCGCCTGCATTGATATGATTCGAAATGCAATAGCGGGCGCCGCTCTCGCGCACGATCTTCGTCCGAGCGGGGGCGCTGATCGTGACGTCCGTCCTCCGGGTCATCGCGACGTCCACTCCTAGCTTCTCGAACCGTTCGGCTTGGTACAGGGAAATTTGCAGAACGAGATCTTTCTCCTTCCAAAACGCGTTCGAGCCGCCTCCGGGGTCCGCTCCGCCATGTCCCGGGTCGATGATCAAAATCGGTGCCACACAGCCTTCCTCCTTCCCCGTTGCGAATCTTCCTTCCCTCCATCGTATGCGCAATGTGTGCCCGGCGTACGGATCGTTCCTGTGCAGACAAGCCTAAAAAAGATAAGGCCCTATATGTAAGCTTCCTGCCCCGGCGGGTGGGGCCATTGCCCCTGGAAGCCAGCGCTTCTAGGGGCAATGCAACCCTGGACGGTCATCGGTCGAGCCGCTCGACCGTTCGAAGGTTGCCGTCCGGGGACGGCGCCGCGCCGTCCCGATCTCGCGAATTACGCGTAGATCGTGCGGGAGATGATCACGAGCAGAATGAAAAGCACCAAAATCGCGCCCGTGCTCGAGTAGCCGTAACCCATGCCGTAACCTGCGCCGAAGCCTACGCCCGCGTGCGCGTTCAAATGCGCGTTCGCGTTTACGCCTGCGTTGACACCCATGTTCGCGCCGAAGTTGCCCAATCCTGTCATGTTCAACACTCCTTCATTCGTTTGTGGTCTCGTGCGTTAGCACAATCCCATTCTATGAAGGGGGGACAGATGCGGCATAGTGAAACGCCCAACGCACGGCAAAATAGGTGAACGCCTGCCCTCTTACGTATCGATGACGAAGTAAAACCCGGGGTGCTTATACAGCAGCTGGAAGTTCGGATCTCGCGACAGCACCGTGTCCAAATCTTCCGGCGTGAACAGGAAGAAATCGTTGTAGAACGGGTATCCGGCGCCGTAGAAATAACTCAGCCACACAAGCTTCGAGCAGTAGATCGACGACCACGGATCCTGCAGCGGGATGCGCGGCGAGAACGAAAACGGCGGCACGAGGACGCCTTGCGCGTAATTGGCCTCGCTGCTGCGCAAATATTGGACCGCGTACGCGGCCGCGGCGCTGCCGAGCTGCGGTCGAACAGGCCGGTACCAGGCATGCTTCGGATGCAGCCGCACAAAATCATCGATTCGCCCGAGCTGCACGTACGGGAACGTAATGACCGCTTCGACGACGTGCTCCCCGTCCACGACAATGGCGCTGTGCCCCAAATACCCCGTCGGCACGTGCAGCTCGTTGTCGCAAGCGGTCAAAATATCTCCAGCGCGATACCCGGTTTCGTTAACATGAATCATGGACTCGTCACCCGCCTGCCTTAAATTCGTCTCAAGCGACTATACGCCCGGCAGCATCCGCCCGAGCGGTCCCGCCTCCACGACAAAATCCTGCAGCTCGTAAACAGAGATCGGAAACATCGGGAATCCGTACACGTACGGGGTTAATTCGTAGAGCTGAAAGTAAACGACCAGCGCTTTGTCGGCGATATAATACGGCTGGTCCTTCGCGATGCCGGTAAACTCTACAAGCAGCGGGACGTCTCGATCCTCGATCTGCCGGCGAATGCTGCGGTTGATCGCTTCCTCGTAGCCGCTGCCGAGCCGAAACAGCTCGGGCAGCGCGTATGCCTTCCCCGTCGCCACGTCGAACGTGAGCGAGCGCAGCAGCGTCATGCCGTGCGCGGCGGGAGGCGTATAGGCATAGTTGCTCTGCGTAAGGCTTAGAACGCCCCGTTGGTTCGTCTTCAGTTCGTACAATCCCGTGATCGTCGTCGCGCCGCCATCGGGAGGCCGCTGCCCGAGCTGCTCCTCGATCATCGCGTTCGCCTGCGCGCGGATCGCTTCGTTCATGGCCGCCTGGGCGCCGCGGTTCGGCAGACCGTACACGCTGGGGTAATACACCTCCACGTTCGGGACGACATAGGAGCCGGTTTGAATCGGGACGGGAAATCGCATCGGGGCCGCCATTCGGACAACACCGTTCCTTTCGGCATAGGTTCGCTAATCGTTCATTGCTATGCCTATGCCGCACGGGTTGGACAATTTGCAGAAAGATTTTCTATAATAGCGGGAAGAACGGGGTCGCCTCATTCGTTTCATCGCGGCGACTCGAAGGATGGGCCGGATCATGTTTCTGATCGAATGGTTTTTATATTTGGGGGTAGCCGCGGCGGGCGTCTCGGGCGCGCTTGTCGGCATCAAGAAAGAGCTCGACTTTTTCGGTGTGTTGTTTTTGGGAGGCGTGACGGCGCTCGGAGGCGGATTTGTCCGCGACGTCTTGATCGGCAATGTGCCGCCGATCGGTTTTTTGTATCCGAGCTACTTCTGGGTCAGCACCGTCGCCGGTCTGCTGACGTGGCTGTTTTATACCCGGATCGACCGGCTGCGCATCTTCATTCTCGTCTCCGACGCGATCGGACTCGGCGTATTTACGGCCGTCGGCGCCGATTCCGCGGTCAAATTCGGCTTCGACGAACCGTTCCTCGTCATCTCGATGGGCCTTATTACCGGCATCGGCGGCGGCGTGCTCCGGGATGTCTTCGTGAAAGAAATTCCGTTCGTCTTCCGGAAAGAGGTGTACGCGATCGCCTCGATCGTCGGGGCAGCGTGTTATTATTATTCAACGTGGACGCTGCCGGCGATCGGCGCGATGTTTCTTTGTTTGATCGTGACGTTCGTCATCCGCATCGGTTCGATATGGCTCAAAATCGACTTCCCCGTCTACAAAGAGAACAAGCCGGGCCCGCAATGAGCGAAATCCGATTCTCATGGCGTTCCCCCAGCCTGCGGCGATATGCAATAAGGTTTATGATAAAGGATGCAAAATAAAAATACCCTTGAGGTTTCAAGGGTATTTTCAAAAAAGTTTCGCTTAGAACGGCGACGTTTGCTCCGGCAAGTATCGAACGAGATGCTCGACGCCTTCGCCGCGCTGCTTCGCTTCATGCGCGACCGCCGACGCCTCCTCGATCCACTCGAAATACGGGTGATCGGCCGGCACGTCCGGGAAATGCTGCACGACGTCCGTCTCCCCATCCTTCAGCGGCCCGCGCTGTAAGCCGATGCTGAGCCACTGGGCAGCTTCCTTGCGCGCGATCGCCGTATCCGGCAGAAATTGCGGCGCATTGCCCTTGCTCGCTTGCTTCACGTAACCGAGCGCATGCGCGGTGCCGAGCGCGTGGCGGGACCAATGGTTCTTGACGTCGTCGAACGGGCTGTCGAACGGCGCCTCGACGATCCCGTGCAAGCGCAGCATCAGCACGATCAGCTCCGCTTTCGTAATCGGTTCGTCCGGCCGAAACTTGCCGTCGAACCCGACCATGTATCCGTCCGCGGACACTTGATTAATGTAGCGATACGCCCAATGGGAGCTCGGCACGTCTTCGTAAGGAACGGCTTCGGCTGCGCGCAGCCCGTCGATTCTCGCGATCATCGCCGCCGTCTCCGCTCGCGTAAGGCTTCCGTCCGGGCGGAACAAGCCGTCGGGATACCCCTGCATGAACGGCTGGTGCGTCACCGTGCCGACCTTCGCCTTCACCTTCGGCGTTTTCCATTTAACGCCGCCTTCCAGTTCCACTTCCCCTTCGACGTCGACCTCGTCGCCGGCTTTGGCGTTCGCCTTCACCTTGAGCTGGAAATGATACACCGTCGCTCCGTTCGCCGGCGTATCCTTCACGTTCCATTTCAGCATGCTTTGCGCCGCGTCCCACTCCGCGCCGCCCGCATCGACGACCTCCAGCAGGTCGTGAATTTTAACGTGAAGCTGCGTATTGGTGCGGGCTTTGTTTTCCACGTTGTGATAAATGAGGTGCAAATTCCACTTCCCGTCCGCCTCGACCGCCGATTCGTCGGCGATGACCTGCAGGTGGGCCGGCGCCTCGACCGCCGCCCCCGCCGTCCCGGCCGCGCCTGCGATGCTCACGGTTCCGAAGACGAGCGCCGCCGTCAACGCCCAAGCGATCCAACGTTTCCAATTGTTCACGCGGTTTACCTCCCTGTTGTCGAATATCCCTGCGAAAGTGACGTCACGTCGGGGATTTCTTACAAAGAAGGATACGTTCGAATGAATCTTTGTAGAACCTTTGTAGCTTAGTAGAACCGCCATATGCAGTGTAGGTTTCCATGCAAAAGGCCCGAAAAGACATAAAAGCGGTGATTCCCGCCTATGGTGTAATAAGAAGAAATTGATGTATTCGAAACCGAATGATACAATTTGTATCAACAACTTTGTCTCGCAGTGTTTCGGAAACCCGACGAAAGGTGAGGAGGGCCTTGTTCAACCGCATACTTCCAGGACGAATCTCCGCTCCGGAGAAACCGATCAATCTGCCGCCGATGCATGTATATTGTCCTGAATGCAAGGGAACGGGCCGCAAAAATTTGTTTGCAGTCTGCGGGGATTGCAACGGAAACGGTCAGCGAAGAATGACGTATGACGAATATGTACGTTCATCCGTGTGGACTCGCGCGAGATAACGTAATTTGTACCCTCGAAACTTCCGCGGAACATCCCCCTTTCCCCATCTTCCCCCTTGCATCGCTTGGTGTTCTCCAGTCCGGGTTAAGTCCAAGCGACTGAATCGAAATTTTGCCGCACCTTCGCCGAACCGCGTCGAATTGTGCGGTTGCGCGGGAAATACTTTCTTGGAACCCTTGGGGAATTCACCCTTTACCGGATAAACTCACCTATGATACAAAAGGAATAGGAACATGGGAGCAGAAGGAATCGGGTGGTGAATGTGAGGAGAACGCATATCAGCATGGCTCGGGCCGGGGAAAGGCTGGCCAAGCCGATTTGGACCGAGAACGGATCGATTTTGCTCGGGAACGGCATCGAATTGAACGACCGCTTCATCGAACGGCTGAAAGGGATGGGCGTCGATTACGTATACGTCGAAGACGGCCGGACGCTGGACATTATCCCCGAAGACTTGCTGCATGACGAGACGCGGAAACGGTCGGTCGAAACGGTCCATCGGACGATGACCGGCCTGATGAACGAAGGGCTCGGCAAACGGAACGTCGCCTTACAAAACTGGGGCGCCTCGTTCCGGTCACTGTTCTCTTTGATTCTGACGGAACTGCCGAATCGGGGCGACGTCGTCGTCAACCTCGTCAACATGCACGTGAAGGACGGTTATTTGTTCCATCACGCGGTCAACGTCGCGGCGCTCGCCGGGGTGCTCGGCATCGCGAAAGGCTACGACCGGAACCAAATGCTCGATCTCGGCGTCGGCGCCCTGCTATTCGACGTCGGGATGACGGTGTTTCCGGAAAAGCTGTGGCAGCAGTCCGCGGAATTGACCGACGAACAGCGAGGCAGGCTGCAAAAGCACACCGAAGAAGGATATCACCTGCTGCGCGGGCAGTTCGACGTATCGGTCGTCACCGCGCACTGTGCCCTGCAGCATCATGAACGGTACGACGGCACGGGTTATCCCAGAGGACTGAAAGGGGGGGAAATTCACGAATTCGCGCAAATTATCGCCATCGCCGACGTTTATGACGCGCTGACGTCGCCTCGACCGTACCGGAAACGGTACAGCGCGAACGAAGCGATCGAATTTTTATATGCGAACGGCAACCGGTGGTTCAACTACGAGCTTGTGAAGCTGTTTTGCAAGTATGTAGCGGTATATCCTCTTTCGACGTCGGTCCGTCTGAACACCGGACAATCGGGCGTCGTCGCGAAGATCGATTCGGCGATGCCGCACCGCCCTGTCATCCGCATTTTGCAGGAGGCGGACGGAAGCAACCCAGCGGCCGATTACGAAATCGATCTCGGCAAACATTTGAACGTAACGATCGTACAGACGATGTAACGCTTGCCCAGTTCGTCGGGCCTAGAACCGATGCAGCGAAACGAACAGGAAGCCCTCGTCAACGAGGGCCCCTGCGAAGCTGCTCGCGAAGCTTGCCGATCCAATCCGACGTGCTTCCTTGATTGACGTAGCCGTTCTTTTTGTCGTCGACCCTCATGCCGATCCGCTCGTGCGCCGCCGTGTCTTCCAAGACGGTGCGCGGATCGCCGTCCGCTTCCTGCGGTTTTCGTTCGTCGTAAGGCGTCATCGAGTATCCCTCCCTTAAGCTTGCTATATTGTTGCCGCCTTCCGGGACGGTTATCCGGATCGCCTCCCTTGCTTGAAGGAAAGTCCCAAAGAAAATGATAGTGCCTCATGACATTAAATGTTATAATTTTCCCATTACTTTATACCTGCAAAGGAGCGGTTCCATGAGCTGGTTCACCCGTTTATCTTTCAGACAAAAACTGCAAGCAGGCAATTACGCGGTCATTGCTGCGTACACGCTGGTCATGCTTCCTTTCATCCTCTCGACCGGACGGGTTGGGCTGGGCATCCTTTGCTTGGTGCTGTTGGCGGGCCTTAGCGTATTGTTTTTCCGGCGGCTTGAGAAAACGCTTACAGATCCAATTTCGGACTTGACCCGGGCGGCGCTCGACATTTCCAAGGGCGATTTTACCGGCCGGATCGATATCTCTTCCGACGATTCGTTCGGCGAGCTCGCCGCCGCTTTTAACAAGATGACGGAGAAGCTGCGCGAATTGCTGCAGGACACGAGCCGCACGTCCAAGCATGTGTTCGAATCCAGCCGGGACATTTTCCTGAAGAACGAGAAAATGAAAACGGTCCTCGAGGAAGTGTCGCTCGCGTCGAACGAACTGGCGACCGGGGCTGCTCGCATCTCCGAGGATATCGCGGGCGTATCCGTAGCGACGAAAACCATCGAACAAAAGGTCAGCGCTTACACGGAGTCGACGCGCGAAATGAATCAAAAATCGGGCCATATGCTGGAGCTTGTGCAAAAAGGGTTGACGTCGGTGGAAACGCAAACCGAAGGCATGCGCAAAAACGTCCAAGCCACGGCGAACGTGTCCCAAACGATCCATGAGCTGGCCAAGCAGGCGGAAGGCATCTCGCAAATTACGCGGACGATCTCCGAGATCGCGGAGGCGACGAACCTGCTGTCGCTGAACGCCTCGATCGAGGCGGCGCGCGCCGGGGAGCACGGGCTCGGCTTCGCCGTCGTCGCGCAGGAAGTGCGCAAGCTCGCCGAAGAATCGACCGGGTCGACGAAGCAGGTGTTCCAGCTCGTCCGCACGATTCAGGAAAGCATCGACCGCGCGCTCGCCTCGATGGAAGAGAACGAGCAAATCGTTCGGGAGCAAACGCGGATGATCTCGGAAACGGAGCAAGTATTCGGGGATATCGTGCGCAACGTGACGTTCATTTCGGAGAGAATCGCGGCGTTCGCCCAGGAGAGCGAGCAAATGCTCGATAGCTCCAAGCAAATTTCGCACATCGTCGAAAACATATCGGCCTTCACGGAGCAGTCCGCCGCCGGAACGGAGCAGGTGTCCGCTTCGATGGCGGAGCAGATCGAGGCCGTGAAGGCGATCGTCTCGCAGTCCGAGCAAATGACGAAGCTCGTCACCCAGCTTCAGCAGTCGCTTAACGTATTCAAACTGTAACGCCGTTTACAAATAACGCTCTTGAATAATGTTCACGTGGTGCAGCTCGTGCCCGGCGATCACGTACGCGATGGCGGCCGCCGTGTTCTCCTTGCCGCTGACGATGCCGCTGCGGGCGAACGCTTCCTCCGGCAAGCTGAGAAGGAGCGGCAGCGTCGAGCGGCGGACCGCCTCGTATTCAGCGGCCAGCGACTCGAGCGTCCGCTCGTCGAAGCGGGCGCTGCGGACGAAGTCGTCCTGCTCGAACGGCGGCAGCGGCGTACGGTCCCCTCTCGCGATGCGAAGCAAACGATAGCTCATGACGCGTTCCGTATCCGCGATATGGCCGAACGTCTCGGCGATGCTCCATTTGCCGGGCGCGTACCGGTACGTCGCCTTAGCGGTCGGGATCGACCGGATCAGCGCCGCCGTACGGTCCATTTGGCGCTCCAAGTGCGAAATCAAGTCCCCTTCGGGGACGAGGCCGATGTAATTGGAGAAATAAGCATTGTACTCGTTCGGCTCAGGACGACGAATCATAACGGCACCTCTTTCAAATGATTTCCTTCCAAGTATAACATGCTCGACCGGTTCGCGGTCGAACGAAAACAAGGGCCTCGCGCGATCCGTGCGGGGCCTTTAGGTTTGATCCATTATAAAGCCGTTGCGAAGGAACATTCAGAGTGATTTCTTACAAAAACCGATCGTAGCGAAAACGAGGCCGAGCGCGGCGAAGCCGAGCGGAACGGCCGCGTCGCCCGGCATGACCAGCGCCGCCGCGATGCCTACCGCGACGAGAACAAGTCCATATCCGAGCCACTGCAGCGGCGAGCGTTCAAACCCGAAGACGCGCGACGCAAGGCCGACCGCCAACACTATAAACAATCCGAATGATACGACGATCCCCGTCAGCGTAACCATCCAGCTCCCCCTCCGCTGTTCTACTTCAAAATATCCCGCAGCGCCGCATCAAGCGTCTCGAAGCGGAATCGGAAGCCCTCCCGCAGCAGACGTTCGGGCAGCACCCAGCGGCTTTTCAGCACGAGCTCGGTTTCCGTACGCAGCAGGAGCGCGCCGGCCTCCAGCAGCCAGCGGGGCGCCGGCAGCGCGAATCGGCGCCCCAGCGCCTCGCGAATGAGCCGCATTTGCTCCCTGTTCGTCACCGGGTACGGCGCCGACGCGTTGAAGACGCCGCTCAGATCCGTCCGACTCTCCAAAAACCGAACGATGCGGAACAAATCCTCGATATGGATCCAACTGAACCATTGCGTCCCGTCGCCCTGCGCCCCGCCGAGACCGGCTCGAGCCAAACGGACGTACGGCGTCATGACGCCGCCGTTCGGCCCGAGCACGATCGCGATGCGCAAGGCGACCTGACGGGTATTCGGAAGCTGAAACGAGAAAAACGACGCTTCCCACGCCTTCGCGACTTCGACGGAAAATCCCGTTCCGATCTCCCCCGCCGTTTCCGTCATCGGCCGATCGACGGCATGGCGGTAAATCGTCGCCGTGCTGGAATTGATCCACAGCGCCGGCGGACGGCTGCAGCGAAGCGCCGCACGGCCGAGCGCTTCGGTCGTCTCCGTGCGCGAGCGCAAAATTTGCTCCCGATTCGTTCGATTGTAACGGCAGTTGACCGACCGCCCAGCAAGGTTGATCAGCAGGTCGGCCCCTTCGAGCGATTGGACGAGGCCCGGCGCGTCGTCCCATGATACGTGCGGCGGGCGGCGGGAAATCATGACGACCTCGTAATCGAGCTGCTCGAACCTCGCCTGGAAGTCGTTTCCGATAAAGCCCGTCCCCCCGGCGATCACGACCTTTTTGCGCATCGTACCCCTCCCTGTTTCTGCTAAGACGTCCTTCCTCTAAAACTTACAATACCAAAAAAACAGAAATGGTAAACAACGGAAATACGGCTCGACCTTGAAGATTGCTGCAATTTCCGTTGACAGAAGGAAGGATTTGTCATTACTCTTTTATAAGAGCAATGTAAAGGAGCTAAACACATGGCTACCGAAGGTAAAATAACGATCGGAGGCGCCGTCCTCTCGTATCGGATCGAAGGCGAAGGCGTGCCCGTGCTCGTAATCGGCAGCGCGGCGTTTTATCCGCGGCTATTTTCCCCCGACATTCGGAAACGAGCCAAATTGATTTTCATCGATCACAAAGGGTTCGCCGAACTCGCCGAGCTCCTTCCCGCGGAGGCCTATACGCTCGACGCGATCGTCGAAGACATCGAGACGATGCGAGCGGCGCTGGAGCTCGACCGATTCGTCGCGCTCGGCCACTCCGGACATGCGTTCCTGGCAGCGGCGTACGCCCGCAAATATCCGCAGCATGTCTCCAAAGTAGCGCTGATGAACGCGGCGCCGACGAACGACGAGGAGCGGCAGCGCGGCAGCATCGCTTACTTCGAGGCGCAGGCAGAGCCAGAGCGCAAGCGCAAGTTCGAAGAAGATTTCGCCGCGCTGCCCGCCGATCTGGAGCGCGAGCCGGAGCGCCGCTTCGCCTGGATGTGCATCCGCATGGGCGCCCACAGCTTCCGCGACTACGGCTTCGATGCGGCCCCGCTGTGGGAAGGCGTGAGGACGAACATGCCGGTCATCGACCACTTGTGGGGCGAGGCGTTCGCGCAGCGGCGTTTGACGGAGGAGCTCGGCGCGATCCACAAGCCGGTCTGGATCGGCCTCGGCCGCCACGACTACCTGGTGGCGCCCGTCTCGCTGTGGGACGACGCCGAGCGGAACCGGCCGAACGTGACGAAAATGGTGTTCGAGGAAAGCGGACATTATCCGATGCTGGAGGAGCCGGGCGCGTTCGACGAAGCGTTCCTCCGATGGGTATATCGACCCGAGTGACTCAACCAAGGTTGTCCTGCGTGCAGGCGGCGATCTCTCCCGAATGGCGGGGGCGGTCGCCGTTTGTTTCGCGGCCTAGAGAGGGCGAAAAACGCGGCATAAATTCCTTGACGGGAATATTCCATTTGGGTTATATTCTAATCAAGGAATACAATACTTTCGATGAGGTGGTCCATCCCATGCCTGCGAACATCCAAAGCATTTTCGTCAATTTGCCTGTGAAAGATTTGAAGAAATCGATCGAATTTTTCAGCCGCGTCGGGTTTACGTTCGACGAACGATTTACCGACGACAACGCGACCTGTATGATCATCGGGCCGAATATGTACGCCATGCTGTTGAACACGTCGTTCTTCGGCACGTTCACCGAGAAGGAAATCGTCGACGCCTCGAAGAGCGCGGAAACGATCGTCGCGCTGTCCGTCGGAAGCCGCGAAGAAGTCGACGACATCGCGAACAAAGCGCTCGAGGCGGGCGGATCCCCTTCGAAGGAGGCGGCGGATCACGGCTTTATGTACACCCGGAGCTTCCAGGACGTAGACGGTCATATATGGGAAGTGTTTCATATGGATATGAGCGCGTTCCCGCAGGAGTAACCGCCGAACGAATAACCCATCGCCTGACCCGGCGATGGGTTTTCGTCTAGAAGTACAATATCGACCAGCGGCCAATGTCGCGGAAGCCGATCCGCTTGTAAATGGAACCTGCGTCCGGATTGTCGTAAAACAGACAGAGCGTGCGGCCTTCCGCGGCAGCGTCCGCGCACAGCTTCGATGTCACCCGCGTCGCCAGCCCTTGCCCGCGGTAGTCCGGATGCGTCGCGACTCCGACGACCATGGCCGACATCGAATTTTCCGCCGAAGTGGACGCGGTGGCGACGACGCGCCCGTCCCGCTCGACGAAATACGTGCGCCCCGTTCCGCTCTCGATCGCAAGGCGCATGCTGTCGCGCCGCGCGGAGCCGTTCGAGTCGAACTCCGCGATGCCGTCCAGCAGCGCGCACACGGCTTCGATATCGCCGGCCGAGGCGACGCGCACGTTCTCCTCCGGCGCATCCGGGAGCGGCGCCTCGCAGCTTGCCGGGCGTTCCGCGAAATACATTTGCTTCTCCCGCCGGAACGCGAATTCGCTCCGGAACCGCTCCGCCACATGCGACGGTCCCGACACCATCTCCGCTCCCGGACCTTCCCGGATTCGTTCCGCGAAGCCGGCGACGTCGAACTCGCCTGCGGCGTATGGGAGATAGCTGCCGTAATAGCGAAGCAGCACCGCCTTCAACCGCCCGCGCTCGCCGAATTCGCCCCACAGCTCTTGGAAATCGGCGTCGAAGCCGAAGTTCTCGACATCGCCGATAATAAACAAATTGTAAGATGGCTCTTCGCCCGCCAGCGCCAGCACCGCGCGCCGATCCAGCTCCGTCAGCTTGCGAATCATCCGCCGCTCTCCTCCCGCGGAAGCCCTTTGCCGCCCAGCGTCGTAAACCGCCGCTGCTCGGCGAAGCCGCGAATGAGCGGCCGGCCGCGCTCGATCAGCTGCTTCGTCGCTTCCGTCTCCAGAGACGCTTGATGCGCGGCGGCGTCTGTCCACGCCTCCTGCACCCAGACGCCGTCCGGATCGTCCTCCGATACGCTGACGGCGTACAGCAAGCATGCAGGCGTCGACTCGAGCGCCGCCGCGGCTTCCAGCAATACGGCCGCGAGCTCGTCCCGCCGTCCCGGCTGCGCAATCAATTTCCCCTGCAATCCGAACAAACTCATCCCGGAGCCCTCCTCCACCGCTGCCTTGCCGTTACGCCGGCAGCACGTCCAGCACTTCAGTATAGCCTTTCTCTTCGGCGATGGCGCGCGCCGTCTTCCCGTCGTCTTGCCCGATGCTCGCATCCGCGCCGAACCGGAGCAGAAGCTTGACCATTTCGACGTCGCACCGATCGGCCGCTTGATGCAGCGGCGTCCAGCCGCCGCTTTGCTGCGCGTTCGGGTCGGCCCCCCGCTCCAGCAGCAGCTGAACGATGCCCGTCCGGCTGCCCGCCGCGGCGGCGTGAATCGGCATGTTCGCCATCGCGTTCGTCGAGCGGACGTTCACGTCGGCGCCGCGCTCGATCAAGAGCTTGGCCGCTTCGAAGCCGCCGAAGAACGCGGCGAGGTGAAGCGGCGTCCAGCCGTCGAAGCTGATTTGAGTCAGCAGCCGCGGCTCCAGATTCAGCATATAGTTCAGCGTCTCGTCGTCGCCGAGCGCGGCCGCCTCGTGGATCGTCACGGACACGCCGCGATCGAGCAGCCACTCCACCGCGTTTCGTTTTCCGTAATATAATGCCGCGGTAAGCGGGCTCATGCCGCTCGGCAGCGAAGCATTGAGCAGCTCCGGCTTTTCCGCGAGCAAGACGTCCATCGTTTCCGTATCCCCGGACGATGCCGCCTGCACCAGCGCTTCAATCGTCATCTGTCGTTCTCCCTTCGTTACGCAACCTGTCTACTATATTACTCTATGATGAGGTCGCGGTCGAATCGTCGGCGTCCCACGCCGGGTTCCAGACGATTTCCCACAGATGCCCGTCCGGGTCTTGGAAATAGCCCGCATACCCGCCCCAGAACGTATCGTGCGCAGGAACGACGACGCGAGCCCCGGCCTTCTCCGCCTCGGCCATGACGCGGTCGACTTCCTCCTTGGAGCCGACGTTATGCCCGAGCGTGAATTCGCCGGGGTTCGGCGCGCCCGCCGGCAGCTTCGTATCGTGGGCGATGCTCGTTCGCGGCCACAGCGCGAGCCTTAGGCCCGACGCTAAGTCGAAGAAGGCGACGGCGCCGTACTCGAACTCCTCCCCGACGATGCCTTCGGTCGGAAATCCTAATCCGTCTCGATAAAACGCTACGGATCGCCGCAAATCGTCGACGCCCAGCGTAATGACCGTAATGCGCGGTTGCATGGATCGCAAGCCTCCCTTTTTGGTTTCTTTTCCAATTCGACTCGCGGCCGCGTTTTCCCTTCCAGCGCGGGGGGCTTCGCATGCGAGGCAAATAAAAAAAACAGCCATTCTTTAACAATAAAAAAAACAGCCGCGAACGGCTGCTTTATGAATCGCGGGCGACGTCCCAGCGATGGCGGTACTTCTCCAATTTCGGATGCGGGGCGTTCGGCGCATCGGTCAAGACGAGCCGAAGCTTCGCGATCCATTCCTCGAACGTCGAGAACGACGCGAACGCGTTCGCCGTTTCCGGCGTCACGTACAGGAACAAGGGGGCGGGGTACACGTCGGACAAATGCCGCAGCGCCGCTTCGATCGGCGTATATTTTTTCCGTTTCCCCTCCCACGTTTCGACCGTAATCCTTCCGTCGCTCCGCTCCCGCTTCCACGCGAACAAGCGCTCCTCGCGGCGGTAATACGGTTCGATGCTCCGGCGGTACATCCGCTTCGCGGTTTCCTCGTGCAGCGGATACAGCACGAGCTTCGCGAACGCGCGCCGCTCGGCGAGATCCGCCGCCTTCGTCAGCTCAACCTCG
This sequence comes from Paenibacillus sp., assembly GCF_035645195.1. Classification (NCBI taxonomy): domain Bacteria; kingdom Bacillati; phylum Bacillota; class Bacilli; order Caryophanales; family Paenibacillaceae; genus Paenibacillus; species Paenibacillus sp. The sequence continues at coordinate 28,477 of NZ_DASQNA010000021.1, forward strand.
CTCTCGTCCTCGAACGTATCGTAGAAGACGAGCGTTCCCCGAGGCGCGCCGGTCTTTTTCTCCTCTTCATATCCGTACGGCACCGATCGAACCTCTCGTTCCATGAGCATCCCTCGTTTTCGGCCAAAGTTTCCGGCACGGCCGGATGTCTCTATCCAGTATGCCCGAAATGCGGAAAGCTTTCGTTATAGGAGCTTGTAGTAAATGACCGTCGCGTCGAAGCTTCCGTCGGCGGATCGCGCGTACTGCGGGATGCTGCCCGCCTCCGTATACCCGAGCGCCCGATACAGCCGATTGGACGGGTCGCCCGCGCGCGTGTCCAGCACCAGCAAGCTGCGCCCTTCCGAGCGGGCCCGCTCCTCCGCGGCTTCCATCAAACGCCGGCCGAGGCCCTGCCGCTGCGCGCGGGGATGCACCATTAGCTTCGCGATTTCGGCCCGGTGCGCGCCGTTGGCGCGGCCGCACAGCTGCAGCTGCACGGTGCCGACGACGTCCCCGCCTTGCCGGGCGACCCACAGCACGGTCGAACCGTCCAAGACGCCCGCCCAGTACCGCTCCGCCTCCGCCGCGGACAGCGGCGGCAGGAAGCCGACGGACGCGCCGTCCGCGACGACGTCGACTAAGAGCCGCGCAAGGCCGCCGCGATCCCCGCCCTCGACCGATCGAATCGCCTCGATCCGCGCGTCGCCCGGCTCCCGCAGGCGTCCTTCGGCGGAATCGCTGACGGCGCCCCCATCTCCGGCGGCATCGCCGAACAAGCGGACATGCGGCTTCGCTTCGCGGTAATACGCGAGCCGATCCCGCAGCGTCCCGGCATGCAGTTCGAACAAATGACCGTCCGGATCTTTGAAATAAAGGGACGGCCGATCCCGCGCGTCCCGCGGGCGGCCCGGCAGCACGTCGGCCCCGATCGCGCGCAGCCGCGCTTCGAACGATTCGAGCTCCCCTTCGGCGACCGTGAACGCGATATGCGTATACGTCGAAGGAGCCGTCCGCTCCCCTTCTTCCTCGTTCAGCGCGAGCCAAAGGCCCGCCAAATCGAAATAAGCGAGCTTCCGTCCCTGCGCGACGAGGCGAGCCCCGAGCGCGTCTCGGTAAAAATCGATCGATGCGCGCAGATCGGACACGGAAAAGCAGAGATGATTCACGCCTTGTATGCGCATGCGCGTTCCTCCCTCCTTTACGTCCCGGAGGCCGCCGGCACGCCTTGCGGAGCGGCGGGAGCCGTTTGCAGCTTGCCCGTGCGCGCGAGAACGCGCAGGAACGCGTCCGCCACCGCGGGGTCGAACTGCGTGCCGCTGTGCTGCCGCAGCTCGGAGGCAGCCGTCTCCGCGGCCAGCTTCGGGCGGTACGAGCGATTCGTCGTCATCGCGTCGAACGCGTCGGCCGCCGCCAAGATGCGAGCGCCGAGCGGAATCGCGCCGCCCTTCAGGCCGAGCGGATACCCTTTGCCGTCGATCCGTTCGTGATGATGCCTCACCATATCGGGGATGCCGAGCTCCTGCAGCCTTGCGATGTTTTTAATGATGTCGTAACCGGCTTCCGGATGCTCCTTCATGATCGCGTACTCTTCCTCGGTCAGCCGGGACTCTTTGCTTAAGATATGCTCCGGCGTGCCGATTTTGCCGATATCGTGCAGCAGGCCCGCCAAAAACACGGCTTCCGTCTGCTCGGACGAAAGGCGCAGCTCCTTCGCGATTTGCCTCGCGAACTCTGCGACGTTGCGGGAATGGAACGCCGTATACGGGTCTCGCGTATCGATGCTTTTCGCGAACGACAGCATCGTCTCCGTGAAGAACTCCTCATATTGGCGCTTCTGGTCGAAATGCCGGTTCGAAATCGTCGCGACGCGCCTGGCGATGCACGCGATGGCGAGGAACGCGGCGGCGGGAATCAAGCCGATCGGCTCCCAGCCGGAGACGAATAAAATGAGAACGCTCATGAGGGCGGCGCCGGCCGCGAACGCCGCGTTCGATATGCGCGTCACGCCGATGTACACCGCCGGCACGGCGAACAGCGCCATCAGGCGGTGATCGCTCGCCGCCACGTTGACGGCGGCGGACGCCGCGGACGCCGCCGCGAAAGCGGCCCAAAACCATCCCGCGCGGGACGAAGGCGAAATCGAACAAAACGAGTTCCCCTGTAAACAGCGACGCAGCGCTTCTTGTTCCTCTTTCCCCATGCCCGCACCTCATCTTCTATGAATCTAGCATTCATTTCCATTCCATTATAGGAGATCCCGCAAGGAATCGCCACCGAACGGTCCGAACACAAAAAAGGAGAACGCCGGCGTTCCCCGAAATCGTGCCATGTGACTGGCTTTATTCTATTTCGTCTACGCCGCCCCTTCCGAAGCCCGGTGGATGGCGGCCCGGTTTTTCCATACGAAGCTGCACGCCTCTTCAGGCGTCAGCGGCGTCTCCCCCTCGTCGCAATAGCCGTCCCCCTTCCCGTGAATCGTCCAGGACCCGTCCGCGTACCGCATGAGGGTCCAGATGCCGCCGCGCTCGCGGTCTTCGAATACGAAGTACCGTTTGCCCCCGGCTTCGTCCCAACAAGCCGTTTCTTCGAACTGTTCCAAGAACCGTTCCGCGTCTTTCTTGCTGCGAATTTGCGCCATCGGTATGCCCTCCCCGAGAAAAATATACATACATTGCTATTTTAACGAATGACTTCCGTTTTGTCCCGATCGTTAACTTCATAAATTGACAATTCCTGCGCGCCGCCGCCCGCTCGGCATGATATGATGAACCGTGTCGAACGCGAAACGCAGATAGAAAAGGAGTTGTCGCCGATGGTCGTCATCCGAATCGAAAAGCGAACGGACTCGGTGGAAGAAGCGGTGCGGCGCGCGGCCGCGCCTTGGCAGATGGAGCGAATACCGGAGGAGGGCGGCGGCTTTCGGCTGATGCCTCCGCTGCTGTACGGCATTCACGGCATCGGATGCGAGGAGAGGGACGGAAAGTGGTGCTTTTGGCGGGAGGCTATGGCTACGACGTGGGAAGATTTTTTGCTGATGCATTTGACGCATACGGCGGCCGCGGACCTCGGCTCATTGCTCGCTTATGTGCAAGCCGACGGGTCGATGCGTCTGGTCGAACCGACGCCCGAGACGTTCGCGTCGTTCGACGCGTACGCCGACTACGTCGTCCGGAACGAACAGGGCATCGTGCGGGACATGAAGCGCAATTGGATCTATACGCATCGGACGCGGTACGTGAGGTAAAACGGAAGCCTCCCGGATCCTTCGGAACGCAGAGAGGCTTTCTCGTCGGCTTATGATTTATAGTACTTGAACAGCGCCTGCGTACCCTGATCCGCGCAGCCCATGTCGATCAGCCGCTCGTACAGCGTGCGCGCCAGCGCGAGGCCGGGCAGGTCGAGCTGCATTTCCTCGGCTGCGTCGAGCGCGATTTTCATATCTTTGACGAAATGCTTCACGTAAAAGCCGGGCTCGAAATTGCCGGCGATGATGCGCGGTCCGAGATTGCTGAGCGACCAGCTGCCCGCGGCGCCCGTCTCGATGCTGGAGAGCACCGCGCTCGGGTCGAGTCCCGCCCGCTCGGCGTACGCCAGCGCCTCGCATACGCCGAGCATGCCGCTCGCAATGGCGATCTGGTTGCACATTTTCGTATGCTGCCCCGCCCCAGGGCCGCCTTGCCGGACGACGGTTTTGCCCATCTTCTCGAACAGCGGCCGCGCCGCAGCGAACGCCTCCGGTTCGCCCCCGACCATGATCGACAGCCGCGCCTCCCGCGCCCCGACGTCGCCGCCGGACACCGGCGCGTCCAGCGCCTGCATCCCCCGCCCCGCCGCCGCGGCGTGGATGCGGCGCGCCAGCGACGGGCTGGACGTCGTCATGTCGATCAAGAGGGCGCCCGGCTTTCCGTTCGCGACGATGCCGTCCTCGGCCAAATAGAGCCGCTCGACGTCGGACGGATAGCCGACGATCGAGACGACGGCGTCGCTCTCCGCCGCGAGCTCCGCCGGCGTATCGCACCAAACCGCCCCTTTCGCGAGCAGCGGCTCCGCTTTCGCTTTCGTCCGCGTATAGACGCGGAGACGGTAGCCCGCCGACAGCAAATGGCCGGCCATGCTGGTCCCCATCACCCCCGTGCCGATAAATCCGATTGTCGTCCGCTCCGGCGTACATTCGTTCATCGCCGTTCCTCCTTTACTTAGCTCGCTGCGATCAGCGCAGATCGTTGTCCATCCTTTACCAGCATGAACAAAATAATAACGCAAGGCAACTGTTTTTCGCCCGCGAGCATTTCCGGCGCTCCGAGAGGGACGATTCCTGTTATACTGAAAGAAAACAAACCACTGGGAGGACGCTTCATGCATATTGTCATCGCTCCGGATTCATTCAAAGGATGCCTCACCGCCGAAGCCGTCTGCGAAGCGATCGCTCGCGGCGTTCGGAAAGCGCTTCCGTCCGCATCCGTCGTTCTCATCCCGATGGCCGACGGCGGGGAAGGAACGCTCGACAGCCTGCTCGCGTCCGGCGGGCGGCGCGTCTGCGTTCGCGTCGCCGGACCGCTCGGCGAACCGGTCGACGCCGCGTACGGCGTGCTGGACGGCGGCGTCGCCGTCATCGAGCTCGCCGAGGCGTCGGGCCTCGGGCTCGTCCCCGAGGAGCGGCGCGACCCGCTGCGCGCGACGACGTACGGCACCGGCGAGTTAATTCGGGCGGCGCTCGACGACGGGTGCCGCGACTTCATTCTCGCCGTCGGCGGCAGCGCCACGAACGACGGCGGCGCCGGCATGCTGCAGGCGCTCGGCCTGCGCCTCTTGGACGAGGACGGGCTCCCGATCGGCCCGGGGGGCGGCGAGCTCGGCCGCGTCGCCGCGATCGACGCGAGCGGCTTCGATCCGCGCATCGCGGAGTCCCGCTTCGTCCTCGCTTCCGACGTGACGAACCCGCTCGTCGGTCCGCAGGGCGCGACCCGCGTCTTCGGTCCGCAGAAGGGCGCCTCGCCGGAGACGATCGAGCGGCTCGAGCGCGGGATGATGCATTGGGCGGACGCAATCGAGCGCCATGCGGGCGTCCGGCTGCACGACATGCCCGGAGCGGGCGCGGCGGGCGGCATCGGCGGCGCGTTCCTCGCCTTCTTCCCCGCCGAGTTCCGCCGCGGCATCGACGTCGTCGTCGAGCGCACGCCGCTTCGAGAAGCGCTGCGCGGCGCCGATCTCGTCATTACCGGCGAAGGGCGCATCGACAGCCAAACCGCCTCGGGCAAAACGCCGATGGGCGTCGCCCAGGAGGCGATGCGGGCGGGGGTCCCCGCCGTCGCGATCGCCGGCTCGGTCGGTCCCGGCATCGAGGCGCTCTACCCGCACGGCCTTCGGGCGGTATTCAGCCTCGTGAACGGCCCGATGACGCTGGATGAGGCGCTGCGGAACGCCGCGCCGCTGCTCGAAGGCGCCGCGGAGCAAATCGTGCGCGCGGTGCTCGCCGGTCGCAAGGAGGCGTAAGCCCGCCGTGATCGTTTTGGAAAACTACAAGTTTTGGAAAGAGAAGCCTTCGTTTTTATTTCCCGTCGATCGTTATCCGTCTTGGGTGCTGTTTCTGGTGGAGGAGGGGGCGTTTTCGTTCGGGGCGAACGGCGCCGCCGGCGAGGCGGGGGCGTGGCAGCTCGTCGCGTGCCCCCCGCACGCGGAGTTTCACCGCGCCGTGCGGACGGAGCACTTGTCGTTCCATTTCATCCAATTCCGCCTCGCGGAGGAGAAGGGCGCCCCTTCTCCTCTGTCCGCTTGGCTGTCGGAGCACGCCTTGCGCGCTTTGGACGTGTCCGGCTCGGAGCGCGTGAAAGACGACTGCCGGCAGTTGAAGCGCGTCGGCGGCTCCGCCTTCCCGGCGCTCGGCTACCAGCAGCATTACGTGCTGGATATGCTGCTGTCGCTGTTCCGGGACAAGCTCGCCTCGCTCTCGCCGGGCGGTCCCGCCGCCGACCCGCTGATGGCGAAAGCGAAGGAGGCGATCGAACGCGGCGCGTTCCGGAAGACGATGCTGCAGGACATCGCCGGGGAGCTCGGGCTTAGCAAAGCGCAGCTGACGCGCCGGTTTCGCGACAGCTTCGGGCTCGCCCCGATGGAATATTTGACGGCGTTCCGGCTGGAGAAAGCGAAGAAGCTGCTCACCGAGACCGACCTGACGCTGGACGCGATCGCCCGCGACTGCGGCTTCGGCACCGGCTTTTATTTCAGCCGCGTCTTCTCGCGCCACTTCCGAATGACCCCTTCGCGGTTTCGCCGCATGCAGACGTTATGAGTACGCCCGCACCTCGACGATCGACGCGTACGGACAGCCGTTCGTCGCTTCCACGACGACGCGCAGCTTCTCCGCCGCCGCCGCTTCGTCGAGCCGGTGGACGCGCTTGCGCTTCCGGTTGTCCCGTTCGGCGACCAGCGTCGTCCACTTCCCGCCGCGGCACGCTTCCACGCGGTACCGCTTCGCGAGCTCCGGCATCACTTCGAACGGCGTCCGATGATGATGCAAATTGATCAAATCCTCGTTCACCTCGTCGTTGAACGTCAGGTGAATTTCCCGGATCGCCTGCGGCGCGTCCCAAGCCAGCTCCAGCCAAGGCTCCGGGTCTTCGGCGAGCGGCGCCGACGCCCACAGATGCGGGCCGCCGAACGGGCGAACGTAGCCGTCGAGCGCTTTCTCCGGCGCGTAGGCGTTCGTCGCGGGCGACGCTTCGAACGCGGCGTGCTTCCGGTACATGCCCCGCGGCGACCATTCGAGGAGCGGCTGCGTCACGTCGTGCTCCTCCAGCGCCTTCGCCGCCCGCTCGGCGCCGCTGCGCACGAACGCCAGCACGCCGGGCGGCGCCTCGCCGGCGAGCCGCACGCGGACGCCCGCGCAGGCGCGGAGCACGACGAACGCGTTCTGCGGCCGCTCGGGACGCCAAGGCAGCGCCGCTTCCGCCCACTGCCCGTCCCCGCGCTCCACGACCGCGTCGGCGGCCGCGATTCGCTCCTTCGGCACATAATTTTCCGGCCGTCCCGTGCTCCACAGCTCGAAGCGCAGCGTCGCCCCCTCCTCCGCGTCGACGAGCACGCGCACGCGTTCGAGCTCGGGGTCGACCGGCATCACCCAGCCGACGTCTTGGTCGAGCGCGATGCCCTCCGAGGCAGCGCTCAGCGAGCCGAGCCGGCGCAGCGCGGACGACGCGGATACAGCGGCCCGGCGGGCGAGGTCGTTCGGGTCGCGGTTCACCGCGCCGAGGACGGAGGCGTCCTGGCGGAGCAGCGTCTGCTGCAGCGTCGCTAAGTGCTCGCGATGCAGCCCCCGCGGCGAAGCGCCGAGCTTCACGCCGAGCGCCGCCCCGGTGCCGGCCGCCTCGCCCATGACCGCGCACGTCGCCATCACCCGCGTCGTGCCGAACGCGACGTGCGTCGCGCTGATGTTGCGGCCAGCGAACAGCAAGTTGGCCACGTTCTCCGAATACAGCGACCGGAACGGGATATGGTACACGCCGTCGGGGAACAGATGTTTCGATCCGCTCTCGGCGGCGTACATCCCTTGCGGCGGATGCAGATCGATCGACCAGCCTCCGAAGGCGACGCGGTCCTCGAACAGCCGCTGGCTCATGATGTCGTTCTGGTTCAGCACATAATCCCCGATAAAGCGGCGGTATTCCCGTTTGCCCGGCAGCGCGCCGATCCACTCGAGCGTCATCGTCTCCGCGTCGAACTTCCCCGAATTTTTAATGTAATCCCAGATGCCGTAAATGACCGACCACAGTTCGTCGCGAATACGCTCGTTGTCGTGCACCGTATCGAGCTCGCCGCCCCATTCGATCCACCAGTAATGGCAGCCGGAATCGCCGCTGCGAATGACGCGCCGCATCGGGATCGACGTCTTCGTAATATCTTTCGCGAAGCTCGGCGGAACGTATTTGACCGGGCGGCCGACATCCTTCGTATAAAACAAAATCGTACTGCCGAGCGTAATGTCGTCGGCCGTCTCCGGCGCCCAAGCCTCCTCATATTCGGCGCGCGCCTCGCGGCCGATGCGAAACTTCGCCCCGGCCAGAAAGCCGATCAAGCCGTCGCCGGTGCAGTCGAGAAACCGTTCGCTCTCGAACCGAATGCGCCGCTCGGAGCCCATCATCCAGCCCGTGACCGCGTCGATGCGCCGGTCCGTCTCCGGCCCGCTCGCGTCGACCTCGTGCACGTCGGTGTTCAGGAACAGCTGAATATTCGGCTCCGCCCTCACCGTCTCAAGCACGACGACATCCCACAAATACGGATTGCCGTCGATGTTGCGGTATTGGTTTTCAAGAAACATCTCGCCCATGATGCCGGTTTCCCGCGCGTACCGCTGTTGGCCGTGCGCCGTCGCGCCGCATACCCAGACGCGCACCTCGCTGCTCGAATTGCCGCCGAGCACCGGGCGGTTGTGCACGAGCGCCACCGTGCAGCCGAGCCGAGCCGCCGCCACCGCCGCGCACACCCCCGCGAGCCCGCCGCCGACGACGGTAATGTCCGTTTTCACGATTTCGTATCTCACGTGCCGCCCACACCCTTCGAAACAGATTTGTTTCCATCATAAAGCGGGGACGGACAGACGAACATGCACGATCGACGCAACTTTTTGCACACATTTTCCCCGGTCCGACTCCGTTGGACTCCTGCTCTCCCGGGACGCCGCCGCCCTGCATGAAAACCGCCCCCCTGCGGAACAATACCCGTGTCATTTTCAAGAAGGAGGTGCTTTTCACCATGACGAAAAACAAAGCATCGAAGGCGGAAGTCCAATCGACCGAAGCGAATAAAATGCCGGGCTTCGAGGGCGCGGCCGATACGGAATTTTCCGCCGAGGAAGCGGCGCAGGCGTTCCAAAACGCAAAGCCGCAAAACGGCGGCGGCGCGGCCCAGCGCAACTCGTAACAACCGGCCGTCCCTTCGAAAAGCCCGGGCGCTCCCGGGCTTTTCGGCGTTCGGGCGCAAGGCACAACGTCTTTGAGCGATGCATGATTTTCCTGCGGCGGGAAACAATCACTGTAGGATATTACCGTAAAGGACGGGATCGACGATGAGCGGCGATCAACAGAAGGCTCTTGAACATATAAGGGAAACCTTGAAGGATTATTCCGCTGAGGCCCGTGATTACTGGTTATCGTACTCCCACGGAGGCACATGGCAATTTTGGGTAAGCGTCGCGCTTCTCGTCATCCCTTTGATCGTGCTGGTGTTCGCCATGGACCGCAAGCGGGCGCTGCAGCTCGGTTTCTTCGGTTATAACGTGCACGTGTGGTTTATATACATCGACCATATCGGCGTGATGCACGGGAAGTGGGAATATCCGTACAAAGTGTTCCCGTTCGCCCCGATCAGCTTCGTGCTCGACGCCTCGCTCGTCCCCGTCACCTTCATGCTCGTGTACCAATGGGTGCTGCACCGCGGCAAAAATCGGTATTTGTACTTCACGCTCCTCTGCGCGGCGTTTTCTTTCGTGCTCAAACCGATCATGGTGCGGCTGAACCTGTTTCGGATGTACGAGGGGATGAACTATCTGTATTTGTTCCTTCTTTATTTGCTCCTCATGCTGCTGTCGGTATGGATCACGGCGCTCTTCCTCCATGCGCAGGACCGTGCGCTAAAAGCGCGAACGAAGTCCGACGCCTGACGACCGAACGGACGTTGCGGACGCTAAAACACCCGCAGCCGTTGCAGGCTGCGGGCGAGAGCGGAAGCGCGGCTATCGTGTTCGCCTCACGTTCGCGATCATGAGGCCGCTACGCGGGAGCGACGGCATGCGCACGAGGCTGTAGCTGGCATTCTGTTCGGGCACGTCGTACGCGATGCGGTTCGCCAGCACGTCGAGACAGCTTTTCATAATTTCGACGGTAACGCCTTCCCCCGGACAGCGGTGCCCGGTCGACGCGTCGCCGCCCCCTTGGGGGATCAGTTCGAAGGGTCCCGCATGGCGCCCGAGAAACCGTTCGGGGCGAAACTCGCCCGGCCGCTCCCAGAGCCGCCTGTCATGATTCGTACCGTAAATGTCGAGCAATGTCAGCATGCCTTCGCGGAATCGGCATCCCCGCCATGTAAACTCCTTCCGCACCCGCGCGCCGACGAACGGAGCGAACGGGTAAAATCGGCGCACTTCTTGGGCGAACGCTTCAAGCTCCGCCTCTTTCGTAAGCTTCGCTCCGGTCTCCGGGTAGTCGCGCAGCGCGAGCGCGGAGAAGGCGACGAACGTGGCGATCGCCACGATCGGCCGCAGGACGTTGATGAGCTCCACCGCGGCCATTTGGACATCTAGGGGGGCTCCGTCCAGCTCCCGGTGGAACGCCATCGCATGCGCCGCCGATCCTTCCTCGGCCGCCAGCCTGCCGGCGCGAACGTCCTCGATGACGCCGCGGATCCAAGCTTCGGCGCGGTTGCGCGCGATGCGCCCCTTCCAATGCCGCGGTCCGACCGCCCCGAACGCATCCACCATCGCGCTGAAATCGTCCGCCCGCGCCTTCGTCTCCCCGTCCTTGAGCGGAACGCCGGCCCATCGGCAGGCGATGCGGCACAGCATCGTTTTCGCCTCCTCGAACAGGACGACGCGATCCGACCGCTCCCATGCCGCGATGGAACGGTCCCACTCCTCTCCGGCCATGAGCGCAAGCCGCCTCTGGTGCGGCGGCGTCATGAGAGACAGGAACAGCGCCTTCCGATGCGCATGCGCCGCGCCGTCCATCGTCTGCACCCCGCCGACGCCGAACAGCGACTCTTGGATGCGCTTCGGCGCAGCCCCGCGGCGCGTGAACCGTTCGGTGTCGTAAAACAACCGCGCCGCCTCCGCGCCGCTCATGCATGCAGCCGGCTCCCCGAACAGCCTCGCCTCGAAGACGTCGGATTGGAATCGGTCGACTCGGTTTTTGATGAACAAGTACCCTTCCCTCAGCAGCGTAATCGTGCTGTCGATCGCGTGGATCCGCGGTGCGGCTTCCGTCGTCAAGCTACCGTCCTCCTTCGGCGGCCATCGGGTGACGGCACGCCCTTACATTTTTAGGTTCAGTATGCGCCGAACGGCGATTTCCATTCCTAAACTTGGAAAATGCAAAAAAGCATCCTCGCGGATGCTTTCGATGTGACTCGCGATTTATCGTCCCGTGCGGACGGCCTGCAGCGCGACCGCGATGTTCGCGGCCGTTTCGGCGTTGTGGTTGACGAGCGCGATGTTCGTTTCTAAGCTTTTGCCGCCCGTCGTTTCTTTAATATAGCTTAACAGGAACGGAGTGACCGCCTTCCCGGCGATGCCGAGACGCTTCGCCTCGTCGAGCGCCTGCACGATGACGTTCTCCATCTCGGCGAAGTCGAGCGCGGCGGCTTCCGGCACCGGATTCGCAACGACGAGGCCGCCCTCGAGCCCGAGCTTCCACTTCAGGTCCAGCAGCTTCGCGACGCCCTCGGCGTCGTCGATTCGGTAATCGACCCGATATCCGCTCTCCCGGGAATAGAACGATGGAAATTCGTCGCAGCGGTAGCCGACGACCGGAACGCCGTGCGTCTCCAAATATTCGAGCGTCCGGCCGATATCGAGGATCGATTTCGCGCCGGCGCAGACGACCGCGACCTTCGTGCGGGCGAGCTCGGTCAAATCGGCGGACACGTCCCACGTCGATTCGCCCTCGCGGTGAACGCCGCCGATGCCGCCCGTCGCGAACACTTCGATGCCCGCGAGCCGGGCTGCGATCATCGTGGCCGCTACGGTCGTGGCGCCGATTTTGCCGGTCGAAAGTATGTACGGGAAATCGCGCCGGCTCACTTTCTCGACGCTCCGATCCGTCGCGAACCGCTCCAGCTCCGATTCGTTCAGCCCGACCTTCACGCGGCCGTCCATCAGGCCGATCGTCGCCGGCACCGCCCCTTGCTCGCGGATGATGCGCTCCACGTTTTTCGCCATGGCGATGTTTTGCGGATACGGCATGCCGTGCGAGATAATCGTCGTCTCCAGCGCCACGACCGGCCGGTTCCCTTCGAGGGCGTCCCTCACTTCTTCCGTAAACGTCAGCAGTTCTTTCACGTCGGTCTCCCCTTCACGATACTCTCCAGTTGTTCGAAACGCAGCGTCCGGCAGACGGTGTCCGTCGTGCGCACCGTAAGCGACGCCGCCGCCAGTCCGTAGCGGCACGCGTCGGCTAACGTTGCGCCTTGCAGCAGGGCGAACAGCGTCGCCGCCGTCAGCGCGTCTCCCGCTCCCGTCACGTCCGCGACCTCCGCCGGATACGGCGGGAGCGAGCCGAACGCGTCCGGCTCGCTGTAATACACGCCTTCTTCGCCGAGCGTCAGGACGACCCGCCTCGCCCCTCGTTCCCGGAGGCGTTCGCAGACCGCGCGGCATTCTTCAGGCGTCCTCGCCGGCAAGCCGGTCAGCGCCTCCGCCTCTTCGCGGTTCGGGAACAGCAGCTCGACGCCGTCGAGCCGAGGCGGGAGCTTCGCGGCCTTCGCCGACGACACCGGATCGATCGCGAGCAGGCGGCCTTCCGCCGCGCACCGTTCGATCGCATAGCGAAGCGTCGGCGCCGGCAGGTTCGTATCCGCGAACACGGCGTCGCACGACTCGATGCGCGGCCAGCGGCGCTCCAGCCACGACTCCGTCATTTCGTCGTAGATGGCCATGTCCGCCATCGCGACGATCATTTCCCCATCGTTATCCAATAATGCGGTATAGGTTCCCGTCCGTCCGCCCTTCGTCGTAACAACGCCCGCGGTGTCGATGCCGTCCAGCTCCATGTCGGAACGAAGCCAGAAGCCTTCCTTGTCTTCGCCGACGCAGGTGAACATTTCCGGCCGGCAGCCGAGACGGCTCAAGTTTTCGGCAACGTTCCTGGCTACGCCCCCCGACGATTCCGACACCGTGACCGGGTTGGACGTATACAGACGGGTCTTCTCGATCGTGCGCGCTTTGCGGTCGACGTTCGCTCCGCCGATGCAGGCAATCCGAATTTGTTGTTTATGGATAAGTCCCACCTCTTTCCGGCGCTTACCGCTTATCCTTCGAGTGTATTGCATCGGAGGCGGTTATGCAAACGAAGCCTGCCGCCGTCCTCTCGGGCGGCGGCAAGCTTCGTTACAGCGCGGCGACGCCGGCGGCGATTTGAATTTGACGCTGCATCGAATCCTGCACTTTCCCGTCGCTGTGGCGCTGGCTGTTCTGGAAATGGATACAGAAATGGCCTTCGTAGTTGTTGCCGGCAATCGCTTGGGCGCCATGCGGCATCGAATGCATCGCCGCCGCGAGCTTCCGCCCGTCGACCTCGACGATGACCGCGCGCGGCGTCCACGAATAGCTGCCGCCCCAGATCTCCTTCATGATTTGCGCGTCTCTCGCCGTCAGCGGCTCGCTGTCGGCGTGATTGCCGCCCATCGTATGTTTGACCTGGAACGTCCTGCCGGTGGCGAAATCGGTGATCGTCGCCGTTTTGCCCGTGGAAAACACGTACCGGGCTTCCGTCCACCAATCGAGCAGCTCGCCGTGCTTCGCGGAGACGACCGGCTTGATCGGGATGTGGTGCACCGGGACGCGCAGCGTTTGTCCGACGGTCAGCCGGCTGCTTTCGGTCATTTGGTTCGCCTTCAACAATTCTAAATACGGCACGCCGTACTGCAGGCTCAGGTTCCACATGTTGTCGCCCGAACGGACGATATGCGTCGCGTACGTCACGGACGGCGCGGCGGCGGGCGCGGCCGGTTCGGAGACGGCAGCGGACGGAGCCTGCGGCGCGGGAGCCGGCGCTGGGGAAGCGCTCGCGGGCGCCGCCGCGGAGGCCGGAACGACCAGCGTTTGGCCGACGTACACGACGTCGCCGGTCAGCCGGTTGGCCGCCCGAAGCGCGTCGACCGTGACGCCGTACTGCTTCGCGATGCTCCACAGCGACTGTCCCGCCGTCACCTGATGGAACGCTTTCGGCACGACCAACGTCTGCCCCTCGCGCACCATGTCGGTCGACAGCGCGTTGGCCTGCTTCAACGCGTCCACGCTCGTACCGAACCGCTGCGCGATCCCCCACAGCGTATCCCCCTTCGCGACCGTGTACAACGGCGACGCGCCCGAAACCGCCACCTCCTCCTTCGGCGTGGCGAGGCGCACCGTGCGCGACGCATCGTCCCAGTCGACCTGCAGCCCGAGCGTTTCTCCTACGAAACGGAGCGGCACGAGCGTCGTGCCGTCACGGATGAGCGACGCCGGCGTCGCGACGGTTCGCCCGTCCACGACGGCGGTCGTCGCCCCGACCGCGAATCGGATGAGCGAGTCTCCCTTCCGGATCGTGACGGTGCGAGAGTCCCCATCCCAATCGACCTGAGCGCCGAGCGTTTCGGCGACGGCCCGGATCGGAATGAACGTCTGATTGTTGATGATCGCCGGCCGCACGTTCAGCTGCCGGCCGTCCAGCGTCACCCGCGGCGCTTCGGCGGAAGCGCCGACGATCTCCGGCGCATGGACCGGAGTGGATATGGCGACGGGCCCGGACTCCGCCGGAGTCGCCGCCAGCGCGGCCCCCGCCCCGAGCGGCACCGACAGCAGCATCGTGCCGCCGATCGTCACGCGCAGCACGGCGGCACCGAGCTTCGGGTACCGTTCCGCGATCAGCTCCTTCGCGGCCGCCAGCAAGCTGCCCTTCGCGGCGGGGCTGTCGCCGAGCTCGGCCGCGAATTCGGCGTCGAACGCGTCCTCGCTTAAGACGAGCTCGAGCTCGCCGGGCCGGCCCGGTATCGGGCGAATGACGCTGCGGCGTAATACGGCTTGGAAATCCATGGTGGAATCGCTCCTTCATTGAGAGTTCGCAAGGCGCTCGGCGGTGCGGAATAACAGCGCCGCCAGCTGCGCCCGGGTAATCGGGAATTCCCGGCCGAACGCGTCGGCTTCGAGCCCCTTGACGATGCCGGCATGATAGCAGGCGACGATCGCGTCCGCGGACCAATGCGTCTCGGGCACGTCCCGGAACGGATTCGCCATGCCGGGCGTCCGCTCCAGCTGCATGAGTCGGGCCAGCAGCATAGCCGTCTGCTCCCGGGTCATCGGTTCGTCCGGTCCGAAGCGGCTCGCCGACAGTCCCGCGAACACGCCATGCCGGTATGCCGACGTGATTTCCTTCTTCGCCCAATGCTCCGCGATATCTTGGAACGGGGCGGCCGGTTCCTCCTCCGCGTCCGACAAAGCGAGCCGCCTCGCAAAAACGGCGGCCGCTTGTCCCCGGGTCAACACCGCCTCCGGCTCGAAGCGCCCGCCCTCCATGCCGATCATCCAGCCGCGGGCGCCGACGTCCAAAATCTCCGCGTGCGCCCAGTGGCCGGCGATATCGGGAAACCGAACCGGCGCTTGCGCGAGTCCGTACCCGTAGCGAATGTCCTTCCCCGGTTCGCCGAAATCGACGGCCCCCGCTTGCAGCAGGCTGCGCAGCCGCGCCGGGGAGTGCTCCGGGTACAGCTCCCGAAACAGCGCCAGCGTCCCTGTCACGAACGGAGCCGCCATGCTCGTGCCGTCCTGAACGGCGTAGCCGTTATCCAAATACGTGCTGACGACGGCTACGCCCGGCGCGCTCAGCTCGATCGCCGGGCCCGTCGCCGAGAAGGGCGCCCGGAATCCGTCCGGGTCGACGGCGGCGACGGCGATCGCCGCGTCGTATTTCGCCGGGTATTCGACGGTGTCTTCCGTTCCCGCTTCGGTCCCGCCGTTGCCCGCCGCGGACACGACCAGCACGCCGGCCGCGTACGCCCGCTCCACCGCGCTTCGCAGCGCGGCCGACGACGTCGGCATGCCGAGGCTTAAATTCGCGATGTCGATGCCGTTCTCGACGCACCAATCGATCGCCAGCAGCGTGTCGGATAAATAGCCGTATCCGTCGGCGGACAACGTCTTCAGCGCATACAGCTCGACGCCCGGCGCGACGCCCGTGATGCCGTAGCCGTTGTCCTGCGCCGCGATGATGCCCGCGACATGCGTACCGTGTCCGTTGTCGTCGGCGAACGAATCGGTGTAATCGACGAACGAGCGGCCGCGAAGCTGCGGCAAGTCGTCATGCGCGGCGACGCCGGTGTCGATGACCGCGACGGCGACGCCGCGCCCCGTCAGCCCGCCGGCGCGGGCCCGGGGCGCCTGAACGGCCTCGCCTCCCCAATGGGCGCTCGCCTCTGGCTTCACTTCGACGACCTTGTCGAGCTCGACCGAGATGACGCCCGGCGCGCTCCGCAGCAGCGGAATGCGCTCCGGTTCGACGTACACGGTCGCCATTCGAATCTGCTCCGCGGCATCGACGACGATCGCGTCGGCCGCGTCGAACAGCGATTCGTCGATCGCCCCGCGAAACACGATAATGACGCGCACTTTCCCGCCCGTCCGAATTTCGTCGGCCGGCTCGTCCGCCGCCGCTTCCCCCCGCGGCCCGGCGTCGGCGTCGTGGCCGCCGCGCCCGCAGGCGGCGAGGGCGAGACAAAGCGCAGCGATCGCTAAACGCCGCATCATCGCCGTCTACGGCAGCACGCGCCTCGAAAATAAGTACCGCTTGCTCCAGCTCGGCGCGTTCAGATCGGTGACCACGACACCAGGTTTGCCGTAGGTGTGTATAACTTTCCCGTCGCCTTCGTAAATGGCGACGTGACCTACGATTTTATTGCTGCTGAACCGCCCCGGCGTATAGAAGAACACGAGATCCCCCGGCTGCAGCTCGCTTCTGGCGACGCTGCGCCCGACTTGCGATTGCTGCCGGGAAGAACGCGGCAGCTCGACGTCGTATCGACCGAACACATGCTGCACGAAGGAGGAACAGTCGAACGCTCCCGTCCGCTCGTAAGGTCCTGCGCCGAACTTGTACTTCGTACCGAGCAGCGTCCGCGAATACGACAGCACTTGCCGGGCGGTGCCGTTCGCCCCGTCTGGCGGAGCCGGCGCCGGGGCGGGAGCTGGGGCCGGAGCCGGCGCGGGCGCGGCCTCCGCGTTCTCCGGAATGTAGCGGTACGACGTAAAGCCCGTCACGCCGTTCGCGTCCCGGATTTGGTACCAGTACGGGTTTACTTTGCGCAGCACTTCGACGGACTCCCCGATTTTCAAATACCGAATGACGCGGTCCTGGACGGACGGTCCGGTCCGGAACGAGCCGGCGCCCGTTGCGCGCACCGCCGCGCCCTCCGCCGCGGCCGCGCGCAGCGACGGCGGCGCGAGCTCGTCCTCCGGCAGATCCACCTGAAGCGCGGTATGGTCGTTGTTCCATCGGACGTTCGCGTCGAGCAGCTCCGCCAGCGTATCCAGCGCGACCATCGGCGTTTCTCCGTCCAGCCGAAGCGGCGGATTGCGCAGCTCGATGGGCCGTCCGGCCCAAGCTTCCTGGCGGCCGGCGTACAGCTTGAAAATCGGATCCGTGTAGCCGAGCGAGGCGGCTTTGTCGACGGGATCCCATTCATAGCGGAAGCCGAATATTTGAATCGCTTCGCGCAGCGGCACCCATTCCCGGCCGTTCTCGTCCCGCTCGAGCGTAACGGAAACCGCATCCCCCGCCCGATCGCCTTGCATGCGAACCGTCTGCGTAACGGGCTGGCCTTCACCCGCTCCCGCGCAGCCGGCAAGCGACAGAGCGCAGACGACGGCCAGCGCGATCGGCTTCGCTCGCAGCATGGTTACCTTCATTCGGTCTCCTCCTTTATTTTCGCGAACGTAAATACGACCTGCTCGTCCGAGGCCTCGACGGCGTAACGGGCGCGATAAAACTCGACCTCCCGCCCGATCGCCCGCGCGTACGACCCATCGGCCTCGATGCCGAGCTGCTGGAACAGCGCATCGACTTCGTTCGGAGCGACGTCTGTATTCGTGACGGACACCGCCAGCGCCCAGTACGTAAACAGTCCGAACGGATCTTGTTTCGGCGCGGTCAACGCGAACGACGTCACGTCCCCCGCGGCGTCGGCCGTTCCGTCGATGCGGAAGCCTCGTCCGGAATCATAGGAGAACGTGCCGGCTTCCTCGTTCGTGACGAAACGGGACGACTCGAGCTTCGCGTTCGTCATCATCGCTTCGTCCGCCAGCGCGTTCCATTTGGCCGCAAACTCGACGACGGGGACGAAATACGCGTCCCTCCACGGCGCTTCGGCCGCGGTCGACTGCGCTTGCATCATCCCTACGCCGGCCGGCCGCGGCGCCGCGGCGGCGTTTTCGCGGCTTGCCACCCCATCCTCTGCGCCCGTTCCGCCGCCGCAAGCCGCCAGCAGCAGCAGCGGGACCAACCATCCTATCCGAAAGATGCGCATGCGTCTCATCCTTTTCACGTATTCGCGGCGCGGGCGCCGTTCCAAGCTTCGATTCGTTCCCGCAGCCGGTTCATGAGCACCGACATCTCCGCGCGAGTCGACTTGCGGCCGACGCCGAACACGCCTTGCTCGACGCCGTTGATGATGTCGTATTGGCGCATCGCCCGGACGGCGTCGTAATAATACGCCCCGGGAGCGACGTCGGCGAACGCGGCCGCCGCCGCTTCGGACTCCGCGTCCGGCGCGAGCTCGAAAATGCGCGCCAGCATCGCCGCCAGCTGTTCCCGCGTGATCGGAGCGTCCGGCGCGAATCGGCCGGGGGCCACGCCTTCCAGGAAGCCGTACTCTCGCGCGAGCTCGATCTCCTTCTTCGCCCAATGCCGAGCGGGTACATCCGCGAACGCCTTGCTCGACGGCGTTTCCTCCTGCAGCCCGAGCGCCCGGACGAGGATCACGGCCGCCTGCGCGCGGGTCAGCGAGCCTTGCGGAGCGAATTTCGTCGCGCCGACGCCCTGCATCCAGCCTTTTTCGGTCATCGCGAGAATTTCGCTTTCGGCCCAAAACCCCCGACCGACGTCCGTAAAGTACGTCCCGTTGACCCACAGCGCGTAATAATCCCAGACGTCTTTCGTTTCTTGGTTCAGGCTCCACGATCCGGATCCTTTGATGCCGTGCTCGGAGACGAGCCGCAGCTTCGCTTTGAGGGACCGCTCGTTTTCGAACCAGATCGTGTACGTGCCCGCCGTCAGCTTCGTCTCCCCGACGTACTCGACCGCTCCCGCGGGGATGCGGATCACCGCGCGGGGCGATTGCGACGCCTCGTCGTACGTCACTTGGCCTTTGTATTTTTCAAGCAAAGGCGGCACGCGCACATTCGAGATGCCCAGTCCGCGGATCACGCGTCCCTCCGAATTCGCGGCGCTGTCCGTTTTCCATATTCTCCCGTAAAAATTGAGGCCGACGACGATTTTGCTTTTGGGAATGCCCTGCTTCAGCGCATAGCGGATCGACCGATCGACGAATCCGAGGCTGGCGACCGGTCCCGGCTCGCTGCCCTCCCACGATTCGTCGTACGCCATGATCATCAAGTAGTCGGCATTCGGCGCCAGCGCGGCATAATCGTAAAATCCGTGCCAGCCCGTCTTCCAGCCGTTCGGATTGGCCGCCACGGCGACGGACAATTCCGCGCCTTCGGGCAGCGCTCGCCGAAGCAGTCTGATGAAATCGGTAAACTCGTCCCGATAATCGCTCGAGACGCCTTCGATATCGACGTTGACGCCGTCGAGACCGTATTTGCGGACCGCCTCCGCGATTTGCCCGGCGAGCTTCTCGCGGTTCGCCATCGCCGCGATGCCCGGCTGCTTCTGCCAATGATTGCTGAGGAACGGGACGACCTTCATGCCCTTCGCGTGCATTTGATCGATGAACGAGGAGCTGAGCTTCCAAGTTACGTCAAGCAGTCCGTCTTCCTTGATGTCGAAATAGTTCGGGGATACCGCAGACAGCGTTTTGCCGGTCCGCTCCACCTGGCGCGCGTACGTGGACGGCGAACCGAAATAGATGTACGACATGTTGTACGTGTGATCCGCCGCCGCTCGCGGCGCTTGTCCCGTTATGCCCGGCAGCGCCAGCAGACACGCCAGCGCCGCCGCGATCGCGCGTTTTCTCATCCTCCGCATGCCTCCGACTCTTTCGGAATTGCCCTGCAAACTCATCTAAATTATGTACGTCCGCGGTCAAACTATGCGGGAGCGGAACGTTTTACCGGCGCTGCTCGAAACGAAAAGCCGCCGCGAAACGTTCGCGGCGGCCTACAGCCATTCGGTGACGAAATGAATGACCAGCGGACCCATCAAGATGATGAAGAGCACGGGAAAAATAAACAGAATCATCGGGAACAGCATTTTCACGGGCGCCTTCATCGCGGTTTCCCTCGCTCGCTGCCGCTGATGCTCCCGCATGCTTTTCGTTTGCGCCCGCAGCACCTTGGACATGCCGATGCCCATCTGGTCGGCTTGGATGAGCGCGTTCATGAGCATGCGCAGCATCTCCGACGGCACTCGATCGCGCACCGCCCCGAACGCCTCTCGGCGCGACTTGCCGAGCTGCATTTCCTCCATCGTGCGCGCCATTTCGTCGGGCAGCGGCCCCTTCATCTGCCGGCATACCTTGAGAATGGCCGCGTCCAGCCCGAGCCCGGCTTCGACGGAGACGTTGACCAGGTCGAAGAAATCGGGCATCGACTTGTCGATGTCGGCGGCGCGCCGCTTTTTCTTCGCCTTCAAATAAAACATCGGGTACGCGCCGCCGTACGCCCCGGCGGCCGCCGCGAACAGGGCTGCGGCGGCCGGGGAGTTGCCGAGCGACAAGCACAGCAGTCCGACCGCCGCCGCGAAGCCGACGGCGCAGCCGGCCTGCAGCAGTCTGACGTCGGCCGCTCGCAGCTGGAACGGTCGTCCCGCTTCCTGCAATTTACGCTCCAAAGCGCGAACGGCTTTCGGAGACATCCGCCGCGCCACCGCCTGCCGAAGCGACGCATAAAGCGGCGCGAGCGGCGCGAACGGCTGGTTTCTGCCCGGCGGCTTGGCGGCGTCCGCTTGCTTCGATCCGGCCAGCAATAGGCCGACCCTTCGCCGCATGACGCGCTGCCCCTCCAATCGCTTTAATAGTACGGCGGAAGCGCCCAGCGTCAAACAGCAGGCGGTCGCGAGATAAAACAGCAGCGTAATCAAGGAGGTCACACCTCGATTTTCACGATTTTACGTATGAACAACCAACCGAGCAGCGTCATCGCCGCGGCGATGCCGAGCATAAACCAGCCGAGCGGGTGAGACAGCATCGGCTCGAAATACGACGGATTGATCAACTGCAGCAAAAAGAAGAGCCCGATGGGGAGAAACGTAATAATGATCGACGACAGTTTCCCTTGCGACGTCAGCGTATTGATCTCTTCCTTCATCCGCGCCCGCTCTTCGATCGTTTCTTGAATCGTGTCCAAAATTTGGGCGAGATTGCCCCCGGTGCCGTGCTGGACGAGCAAGGCCGTCACGAGGATGCCGAGGTTCGGATCGGTGACCCGGTCGGTCATCCGGCGGAGCGCCTCCTCGAACGATACGCCGAACTGAATCTCTTGAATCGTCTTCGTAAATTCGGCGCCGAGCGGATCGGACATTTCCTTGCCGCTCAGCTGCATCGCCTGCATGAAGCTGAACCCGGCGCGGATCGACGTCGTCATGATACCGATGGCGACCGGCAGCTGCTCGCCGAACCGGTCCATGCGGCGCGCGGCTTTCCGGCGCACGTACCAGAGCGGCGCCAGGAAACCGGCCGCGCCGTACAGCGGAGCGAAGGCGGCCGGCGCTCCGAACGGCGCCGTACCGAGCATCGCCGCGGCGGCGGCCGCGAACAGCCGCAGCGCGAACAGCTCCTCCGGCCGGAGCGTCAAGCCTGCCTGCTGAAGGAGCTTCTCGTGCTTCCTCGCCGCGGGCAGCCGCCGTAGCGGCGCCCCTGCGGCGGCAAGCCAGCGGCGCGTCGGGGAGAGTGCCGGCTTCGGCTTCGCCGGCCGCCCGCCTTGGGCCGCCGGCTTCACGATCCCTTCCGCCATCAGCGTCTGAACGCGCCCAGCGAGCGCGCTGCGGCGGGTCGACTTCTTCATAACGGAATAGGCAGCCACCGTGCAGCTGGCGAACAGCGCGGCGAACAGCGGCACGTTGACGGCGCGCGGCGCCGCGCTGCGGACGTAGACGATGCCGGCCGCCGCGTCCCATTCGACGGTTTCCGTACGGCGAATGCTTGCGACGTCGCGAATGTGCACGTACGCTCTGCCATTCGTCCATACCGTGGGCATTTCGACGCCGTTCATGACCGCGTTGCCGGTGTTCGCTCGCACCTCGTACGTGCCTCCGAACTGTTCCACATACGCCGCCGCGTCAACATAGACCTTGCCTTGCCGAACGTCGAAGGAAGCCGATTCGACCGGCTGACCGTCGACGATGACGATGACGTCGCGCTCGCCTTCCGGCGCGGCGGCGGCCGGCTGTGCATGCGACGGCATCCAGCTGGCGAAGGCGGCGATCAGCAGCGCAAGCAGCAGCCGGTTCATCAATCAGCCCTCCCAGAACCATTCCGGCGGAATCGCGATGCCGTACCGGTCGAGCTTCTCAAGGCATTGCGGCCGAATGCCCGTCGGCGCGAAGTCGCCAATAATCGTTCCATCCGGCTTCGCGCCGGTTTGGCGGAACACGAAAATGTCCTGCAGCACGATCGTGTCGCCTTCCATGCCGAGCACTTCGGTAATGTGCGTAATTTTCCGGCTGCCGTCCTTCATGCGCGTCTGCTGCACGATCAGGTCGATCGCGCCCGCGATTTGCTCGCGGATGGCGCGCACCGGCAGCTCCATGCCGGACATCAGCACCATCGTTTCGAGGCGGGCGAGCATGTCGCGTGGCGAATTCGCATGGCCTGTCGCCAGCGAACCGTCGTGGCCCGTATTCATCGCCTGAAGCATGTCGAGCGCCTCCGCGCTGCGCACCTCCCCGATAATAATTCGTTCGGGGCGCATCCGCAGCGAGTTGCGGACGAGGTCGCGGATCGTGACCGCGCCCTTGCCTTCCACGTTCGGGGGCCGGGTTTCCAGCGACACGACATGCTCCTGATGCAGTTTCAGCTCCGCCGCGTCTTCGATCGTAATGATCCGTTCGTCCGACGGGATGAACGAAGACAGCACGTTGAGCAGCGTCGTTTTGCCGGAGCCGGTGCCGCCGCTGATGAACAAGTTGAGCCTAGCGACGATGCAGCCTTCCAGAAACTTTGCCATATTCGGGCTCAATGTGCCGTAACGAACCAGGTCGCCGATTTCCAGCCGCTTCGTAGGAAATTTCCGGATCGTCAGCGTCGGACCGTTGAGCGCGAGCGGCGGAATGACCGCATTGACGCGGGACCCGTCGGGCAGCCGCGCATCGACCATCGGCGCGCTTTCGTCGATGCGGCGGCCGAGCGGGGCCACGATTTTTTCGATGACCTGCAGCACGTGGCGGTCGTCGCGGAACGCTTGCCTTGTACGCACGAGCTTCCCGCCTTTTTCCACGAAAATTTGGTTCGGCCCGTTGACCATAATTTCGGAGACTTCCGGATCTTTAATGAAGATGGTGATCGGGCCGTATCCCGTCACCTCGTCCACGGTTTCCTCGATCAAATGCTGCTCCTCGGCGGCGCCGAGCCGCTCCGTTTCGGCCGAGAAGAACGTCTCCGACAGCTCCTTCACCTTCCTGCGAACGGTGCGCGGGTCGTTCAGCTCGTCGGAGCGAAGCTCCTGCAGCAAATACGTTTGCAGCTTCGCTTTGAGCTCGTTTTTCAGCAGTTCGACCGCGCTGGGCGGCGGTGCCGTAGACGGTTGTCCGTCCCCTTGCTGCTTTTGAATTCGCTCGAGCAGCGACATCGATTATCCCCCCTTTTTGAGCGATGCCGCTTTTTTGCCTTTCTTGAAGCGGCTGAAGAAATGCCGCCAACCGACGGGCTGCGTCTCCTCTGCGCCGTTCGCGGGCAGCAGCGCATCGGCGATCGCGAGCACGTTTTTCGAAACCGGAGCGGACGGAGCCGAAAAAATGAAGGGCACCCCTTCGTTGTGAGACGGCGCGACGCTCTTGTAATCGTTCACGACGCGCGCGAAGACGGGAGTCCCCAAAATTTGCTCAATCGTTTTCGGATCGAGCCCTTCCGCGCCGCCCTCCCGGTTCAAAATGATTTTGACCCGCTCCTTCAGCTCGAGCGCCTGCAGCGTCTCGGTGCCCGTGCGCACGTTTTTCAGCGTCGGCAGCTCCGCCGTCGTGACGAGCAGAATGTCGTCCGACTGCTCCAACGCTTGCAGCGACGTTTCGACGAAGGACGGAGGCGTGTCGATCAGGATGACGTCGAACCGCGTTCTCATTTCTTGAAGCAGCCGCTCCACGTGCTTACCCGTGATCAGATCTGCCAGCTCCGGCTTGGACGGGGCCGACATGACCGAAATGCCGCTCTGGTGGACGTTGACGTAATTGGCGGCTATCGCTCGGTCCGACGCCGTCGACTCCTTCACCCAGTCGTAAATCGTAAATCGGGGCTTGATATCGAGCAAAATCGAGACGTCCCCGAACTGCAAATCCAAGTCGACGATGAGCACCTTCCGCTTCATCCGGTTGAATGCGGCCGCCAAATTGACGGTCATCGTCGTTTTGCCGACGCCGCCTTTTGTACTGCAAACCGTAACGATTTTGGCCCCCTTCGCGTCGAGCCTTCCGTCGCGCGCGACGCGCTTCTTCAGCTCAGCCAGACGGTTTAGGCGCAGCATCAATTGCTCCATCCCCGCAGCGTCGTCCGGGTCGGTCAGCACGTCGGCGGCGCCGGCTTCGATCGCGAGCTTATAATCGATCCGCTCCGGCTCCGCGGCGATCACCGCGAACAGCAGCGGGTCCCCCTCCGTCAAGCTGCGGGTGAGCTCATACGCGTCCCATTCCGGGTCCTTCTGCACGACGAGCACCGCGGGCGTCTCGCCTGCCAGCATCGCCGGCAGCTGCAGCGGGTCGTCGGTCCACAGCGCCGGTTCGGGCAGCCTTCGATCCAGCGCCGCCCGCCAATCGTCCCTTTTCGACAATCCGAACCATTTCACTTGCGTCCCTCCTTCCGGTTCCGGGCTTCCTCACTTACGGCGTCCCGCGCAGCATCGCGGCGATCGAACCCTGCCGCAGCGCTTGCGCCAGCCGCACGCCTTGCTCGGGCGACACTTCTACAGTCAGAATCGAGTACGTTCCGGGCTCGTCTCCCGCCTCCGTCCGTTGATCTACGGCGAGCACTCTCGCGTTCGTTAGCAGCAAGCTGCCGGATTGCGCGCCGTCGGCTCCGGGCGCGACAGCGACGAGGTCGACGTAATCGCCGGGTCGGATGAAGCCGTTCACCCCTTGGGACGGGTCCACGGGGAAACTGACGGCGCGCATCCCTTCCGCGATCGGAAGCAATTTCGGCGCCTCCGCCGCGGGCGGTTGTTGGGCGTCGTCCCCGGCCGGCTCCTCGGCGGCAATCGGCGGCGACGTCGTTTCGGGAACGAGAAGCTGGTACAGCAGCAAAGCCGCCGCCAAGCCGAACAATGCGGACCACAACCATATCCGTCTCGGGTTCATCCCGTCGCCTCCCCTCCTACCTGATTAACCTCGTGCCGAATGTTCCGTAGTTCGGCGCATCGTCCCCGATTTCGCCGGAGGCTGTCCGACGAATGAAGCGGCCTACCACTTCCGCGCCGGCGCTCGTCGACGATACGCTCTCGATGAAGAATGTCGCGAAGCCGGTCACGACGACTTGTTTTACCTGATTTTGATCTACGGTGACCGCTCGAACCATCGGCACAAGCACCGCGCGTTCGCAGTTGATCGGATAATTCAAATACGTCGCCGACGGGCAGCGCGCGATAATTTCATCGGCCGCCCGCTTGGTCGGCCCTGCGATGTTACCCGTTTGGGTAGCCAAAACGGTGCCCGTCCGGAGCAGTTGCGGATAGCCTTCCCGTAAATCCCGTTCGTACTCGCTAGCCCCGGTGCCCGACAGGACGAGCGCGCCGAACGAGCCGGGCCCGGCGGAGGCGCCGACCTTCAGCACGACCCTCGTCCCGAACGCAAGCGACGTAGTATGCTCGACGCCGAGCGGCACCGCCTTGAGACCGGACGCCAGCGGCGCGATGCGGGCGGTCGCCTCGGCGCTCATGCTGGCTCCGTTCACGCCGAGTACCGGAGCGAAATAAAACGGCACCGTCCGCCGCGCCGTAACGGTAATGTCCCTGCGGTCGTCCGAGAATGCGACGTTAATGGCGGATGCGGCCACGCCGTTCAATGCGGCCGCGTTCCTCGCATGCTCCGTCGCCTGTTCCGGCCGCTCCGGCAGCTCCAGCACGCCGGCCAATGCGGCGGCGTCCGCCGCCCGCTGCAGCCGGCTGCGCTCCAACAAGGCGAGGCCGCCGTCGACGGCAAGCGCCACAAAGCCGATCAGCATCGTCATCGACAGCGCCATCAGCACCGCAACGTTCCCGTTTTCGTTCCGAAACACGCCTTTGCGTTTCATTCGATTCTCATCGCCGTTCGTGTACGAACCGTATACGGGTTCGGAATTATTTCTGCCATTAGCGGCGTAATGACGTCCAGCGTGTACGTTACTTCGACCGTCGCGTAATTGCCGCGCCTTCGTTCGGACGCGGCCGGCGAAACGGCTACCGCGACGCGGCTCGTTTCGAGCGCGGTCGCCGCCCGCAGCGCAGCGTCCCGCACGGCGGCGTCGCTGCCGCCGAGGCTCGCCGCCCGTGCCGCCTCCCTACCTGCGAACGTAAGCACGGTGTTGGCGTACAAGATGCGGCCGAAATCGACCATGCCGAACAGCAGCAGGGCGATGACGGTCATGCTGAGCGCCAGTTCGACAGTAGCTTGTCCTTTTTCCGATCTCATCACAACATCCCGCCCCGCCAAAACGCCGCCGCCGTGCCGATCGCGATCGGCACCGCGTACGGAAACGCGTGATGCATTTCTTTCTTATCCAAAACCTGCAAGCTCCCGACGCTCCCGTGAAACACCCCGAGGCTGTAAGCGATCCTCCTCCAGTCGCGGCGCGCCGTCACGATGACGGCGGCGATGACGCCTCCCGCGACCGCCGTATATAGGAACGCATGGAACACGAATGCCGGGCCCTGCAGCGCTCCGATCGCGGCCAGCAGCTTGACGTCGCCTGCCCCCATTCCCCCGAGCAAGTACGGAATGAGCAAAAGGCCGAAACCCGTCAGCAGTCCCAGTCCCGCGAACGCGAAACCCGAAACGCCGTCCGCCACCGCGTGTGCGGCTAGTCCGAATCCCATGGCCGGCATCGTCACGGCGTTCCAAATTTTGCGGCTGCGCAAATCCGTGATGAGGCTGATCAAAAGCGCCAGCGCCGTAACCGTCGCGGTCATCGGTATTTCCCCCCTTTTACAAGGATAGCCCCGCTTTTCTTGGTCAACCTAAGAAAAGGCGGGGCTGTCTTTTTTTGTTATGAAGGCGTGTCGCCGTTTATTGGGCTGTGCCGCCAAGGCTCGTAATGATCTGGTTGAACTTCGCTTTGAGCTGTCCGCCCATCGTCGTCAGCACGGCGATGACCGCAACGGCCACGAGACCGATAATCAAACCGTACTCCGTCATCCCTTGACCGCTTTCCTCCGTCAACAATTGCTTCATTTTTTGCTTCAACATGCTGTCAATCTCCTTTGTATATAATATCGTATCATTGCTGCGATTCGTTTCCGACTGTCGAGTAAAATGCCGTTTCTTCGGCTCGCCTTTAATATATCATGCGGGCGAAAAATTCAACCATGCAAAATTAATGGAAGCGTTAGCAAACGGACTGTAACGGAGGGCTTTTTTATGGAAAACGCGATGGAACCGACGCATGGAGCGTTCACGCTTCCGTACCGAATCAAACGCTGCGATACGTTCGGCAGTCGTTTGCTCGGGCTCATGTTTCGAAGACGTCCGTTAATCGATGAAGCGTACCATCTAATCCCGTGCAACAGCGTGCATACGTTTTTTATGCAGTTTCCGATCGACGTGTTGTTTTTGGATGCGCACGGCCGGGTGCTGTCCATCGCCAAGCGGGCTGCGCCTTGGCGCGTCCTTCCCCCGGTCCGAGGGGCGGCATCGGTGCTTGAACTGCCCGCCGGCGCAGCCGAAACGCATCGCATCGAGATCGGACAAATCATTGAACTATGATCCGCCTATTCGGCTACGTTTTCCCATGCGTAGGAACCTCCCGATTCGCCACACTATGGTCGTGGGGCACTGATGAACACTTTACTACAGGAGGTTCTACCGATGGCAAAAAAGCTGGCTTTAGCGGTAACCGCGGTATCGTTGGCATTGTCGCTTAGCGCGTGCGGCAACGCGGACCAAGGGGCACAAAGCGCTAACCGGGCGCGGCCGCTGAACGCGAACCAGAACAACAACGGCGGGTTCTTCCGGAACCTGGCAGACGATGTAACGCCGGGCGCCGATGCGGATGCCGGCGGCGCAGGCGGCACGGACGCCGGCACGACGGGCGGTACGGACGCCGGCACGACGGGCGGTGCCGACGCCGGCGCGACGACGGGTACCGGTACCGGCGCTGGCGCTGGCGCGACCGCAGGAGCCGACGCTGGCGCGACGACCGGCAAAGGCCGAGGCAAAGGGAAGAAATTTGCTGATATTGAAGAGAATGCAAACACTTGGTATCAGAGCGACGTAAGCTGGGGCGCCGACAACGTGATCATTCAAGGCTTCGACGACGGCACATTCCGTCCGAACAAGCCGCTGACGCGCGCCGAAGCGCTTCGGATCTTGCGGAACATGGCGATTGCCGGCTACTTCAACGCCCCGGCCGATTCCGTCCCTCCGACCGCGTATGATGCGGAAGCCGGTGCGGATGCAGGAGCGGATGCCGGCGCGGATGCAGGTACGGGTACGGACGCCGGTGCGGACGCTGGCACGGGTACGGATGCCGGCGCAGACGCTGGCACGGGTACGGACGCCGGTGCAGACGCTGGCACGGGTACAGATGCCGGTGCGGATGCAGGCACGGGCACGGACGCCGGTGCGGATGCAGGCACGGGTACGGACGCTGGCACAGGTACGGATACTGGCGCTGGAACGTAAGATCGACGCTATGTAACGCAACAAGCCGGCCTCGAGGAACGCTCGTAGGCCGGCTTACGTTTTACATATGATAAAATGCAAAACGCCTTTGATCGCGGTAACGATCAAGGGCGTTCTTGTTCGGCTTGGCGGCGTCCTACTCTCCCGGGACCCTGCGGTCCAAGTACCATCGGCGCTGGAAGGCTTAACGTTCGTGTTCGGGATGGGTACGCGTGGTTCCCTTCCGCCATTACCACCAA